>CAXEKM010000526.1:0-2329 GCA_963996645.1 uncultured Marinoscillum sp. | reverse complement strand
TCTGGAGTCCGGACCCTAACATCTTTGTGATTCCCGGAATCGATCATCCTGTGCGTTGGTATGGCTTGCTTTTCGCAGGTGGCTTTATCCTTTCACAGCAGGTGATGTTTTGGGTATTTAGAAGTGAAAACAGACCGGAAAAAGACGTTGAAAAACTCACAGTCTACATGGTTATTGCCGTAATTGTAGGTGCCAGATTAGGTCATTGCCTTTTTTATAATCCAGGTTACTACCTCTCCAACCCGATAGAAATATTGAAAGTATGGGAAGGTGGGCTCGCTTCGCACGGTGGCGCCATCGGAATGATCGTTGCTATCTACATATTCAGTAAGCGATATCCACAGTATCCAATGCTCTGGATGCTTGATCGTTTGGTAATTGTAGCAGCGTTAACAGGTGCAATGATCCGTACTGGAAACTTCTTCAATAGTGAAATGGAAGGAACCATGACCAACTCTAATATGGGGGTTGTTTATGCTAGATACACTGAAGATCTTTTGAGATATGATGATCGTAAAGTAGATGATGTTACTTTTTTAAAAGGAGGAGATATGCAAAGCTCTGAACCCGGACTTCATCCTATTACGGCAAAGATCACTTACAACAGAGGCGTACAACTAGGTGCAGAGGACAAAGACTTTTTTGAGAATAACCTAAGAAGTGCATTACTAAGATATACCGAGGTAGTTCAGCATATTGACTTTGGCAAAGATCAGCCATTGGCATACAAGTTCTATGAAGAAGATGGCAGAGCAGTAGCTGAAATCTATGGACTAGGCATTTCAAGACACGTGGCTCAGCTGTATGAGGCGTTCTACTGTCTTATTTTGATGCTACTCACTATGTGGATCTGGAGAACCAAGAGATTTAAATTACCTCAAGGCTTCAACTTCGCTGTTTTTATGATCATTCTTTGGTCTGCACGCTTTGTAGATGAGTTCTTCAAAATGAATCAAGAGGCGTTTGAAGAGAATCTTGTGCTTAACATGGGACAGATCTTAAGTATACCTGCTGCCCTATCAGGAGTGGTGATGCTTATTCTGTTTTTGAATAGCGGCAAGAAAACAATGAGTGGTGACCCAAGGTAATTACCTTTTGGTCACCCTAATATCTTCATTGATTATTCTGGAAAGTTCTTTCAATTCATCCTTCTCAAACATTGAAGGAATATCTCCGAGTGAGGTACCAAGTGGAACTTCATAGTTGATATAGTCCTGGAAGGTAATACCCATTCTATCTGAACGATTGTAAGCTTCACGGAATCTGACACCACCACCATTGGTCTGGTAATTATAAGCAAGATAGTCCAGCATCGAGGTTTGTTGGTTAAACCAGTAGCGGTATTCGTCTGTGAAATCTTCTCCACCATCTCCAGCTCTGAACTGTACTTTAATCACATCATAATCAGTACCTTCAATTCGTTGAGTTCCTTCATATGATTTGATGACTGCAGGGTCATTTAATAAATATGGCAACTGAACAAAGTACAGAACAGAATTAACCGAATTACTGTACTTAGTAGCCATACTGTCAATAACCTCCGTCGTATCGCCATTTATCAGGCGAGCAAACTTGGAGCTATTAACTAGCACATCCTCTACCAGCTCTAATGAGTCTACAAAAAGTCTTGTATACACATACTTCTCAGGAGTTCTATAAGCTGAATACCTTTTGTCTCTAAAATCGAATGAGATTTTAACCTGATCGAGTTTCGTCTGTCCATGTGCGGTGATAGCTTTATCTACCACTTGTTGTGCTTGCTCAGCACTATATTGACATGAGGCCAAAGAAAAGGCCATCAAAATCACTGTTAACTTCTGCATGTCACCCTATACGAAAGAATTTATATGTCGTTACACAAATTACATAAAGTTGCTGTTATCCAGTTTAACTGACAGTTATTTAATGTGAAATAACTGTCTGCAATGTCAATTTTCTCAGCGATCACGTCAAAAATTCTACTCTCCTTGATTATTAGTTAAACAATAATTAATCATATCCGTATTGATTACTTAAACATTTATTAATCATATGAATTTACAGCTCGGTACGCTTGAAGAAATGATTTTGATCATCCTACTGATGAAGGAAGAAACCTATGGAGTAGATATTGCTAAAGAATATCAAAAACAGCTAAACCAGGCCATTTCACTGCCTGCCATTCATGTGGTACTTAAACGATTGGAAAACAAAGGCCTGGTGAACTCTAAAATGGGCGAACCAACAGCGGAGCGAGGAGGTCGGCGTAAACGCATCTATACAGCAACTAATAGAGGTTTTGAAGCGGCTAGAGATCTTCAGCAAAAACGTACTGAAATGTGGAAAGTAG
>CAXEKM010000525.1:0-2896 GCA_963996645.1 uncultured Marinoscillum sp. | reverse complement strand
GGTTTGGTGATATAATCATCGGCTCCCAGCTCTAGACCGAGCACTTTGTCAATCTCTTCTCCTTTAGCTGTGAGAAAGATGATTGGTGTGCTAATTCCTTTGTTTCTAGCAGCTTTGCAAACGTCAAAACCGCTCATTTTTGGCATCATGACATCCAATATGATTAGGTCAAAGGATTCTCTTAAAATAACATCCAATCCATCCTGGCCATCTTTTGCGATGGTCACTTCAAATTGTTCGAACTCAAGGTTGTCCTTAAGTCCAATTTGCATGTTGGGTTCATCTTCTACTACTAATATTCTAGCCATGATTGTCCAGATAAAATACCAATCTAAATTTACTTCCTTTTCCAGGGGTGCTATCTACTTCTATATCTCCACCGTGAGAGTCAACTATATGACTAACCAGCGCAAGTCCTAGCCCTGCTCCTCGTGTCGTTTGAACATTGCCTTCAGTAACACGATAAAATTTATCAAAAATCTGATGAATTCTGTCAGTTGGGATGCCCATTCCTCGGTCAGCCACTTCTACCCAAACGGCATTGTCTCGTGTGCTCGTCTCTATGCTGATAAATTTCTCGTTTGGACTGTACTTGATGCTGTTGTCAACCAGATTCACCAAAGCTTCATACAAGGCTTCTTTGTCTACCTGAATCATTGGTAGCTCTGGATAAAGGTTGACGCTATATTCAAATCCATTTCTTTCTATGTGATAGGAATAGTCATGCATTAACTCTTTGACAAGGTTATTCATATTCACACTAGAGGGATTGTAGATTCGTTTCTCTGCTTCAATTTGTGAGAAGTTGAGGATCTTATTGACGATGTTGGTTAAACGGTTCGTCTCTTTGAATATGATCTCCTCATATTCTTTTCTTTTTTCTTCACTGTTAAATCGATTAAGCATCAAGGTCTCTGCAAACATGCTAATCAATGAAAGAGGAGTTCTTAGCTCATGTGAGACATTAGATACAAAGTCTGCTTTGGTTTGTGCTAAATTCACTTCTCTACGAATGTTTCTGATGACCAGAGAGAAGCCGAATACCAACAGGAAAATGAGTATGAATGCCGCAATTAAATTGTATTGTGTTCTTTCTGCAACCAACTCAGAGACAGTTTTATTAGAAGAACTAATGCCTACATCCAGACTAGGGATCAGCCACATGCTTTTGCTTAGCATAACTTCTTTGTTGAGTGAATCTGTCACGTATACATATTGATCTGAGTCTCGGTATCCTAAAGTAATTATTAGATCTCCTTCAGCGATCTGTTGCAGCTTGGGTGCGAGTACATTGTTGGCAAAACCAGAGATACTGATAAATGCCGTGATAAAAACATTGTGATCACCATTGTCCACCACTGCATGAACTACTTGCATTTGATCATTGGCCTCAGAGATGGTACCTTTTGGTTCAATTTTCCTGTACCCGCCTTCCTTGTATCGTATCAGTTGTGTTTTGAGGTCAGGATTCGCTAATAAAATTGAGTCTTGAAGGTGTTTCCATTCTACATGATCGGTGGTGTCACCTATTATTCTAACGACTTTGGTCTTGCCTGTTGTGAGGTCTTCAAATACCAGCGTGTGGATATTGGAATAGTCTAAGTAAGGTTCTGATTCATTAAAAGTAAGGTCTTCTTTGAGCCCATTTTGGATTTTATCTAGTAATCCACTGATATTGTCATTTGAGAATTGATTGATGGAGAAGATAATAGCATCTATCTGGTCACGATACACCTTTTCGATCATTTCCTCGTCTTCTTTTACAGAGGAAATCTCGTATACCGAATAGATGATCAAAGGCAGTAGGATGGTGCCAATGACTGTACCAATAAGCCGGTTAGTTGCTGATTTCATTCGTTTAGTTAGGGTACTTAAGATACGAATGTATTCGTAGTTCGTTGGAATTCAAGCATCAAATATTTAATTTCCTTCCAAACCAGAACGGAATAACATGACAAATGATACAAAAGGTCAAGTAGAAGGGATACTTGCAGAATTAGGTAAGAAAATAGATCAACTTATCGTCGAAGCAAAAGGTGCAAGTAAGGAAGTTCGTGATGAAGTAGAAGTGAAAATTCAGGAGTTGAAGACCAAGAAAGAAAAAATTGAAGAGGACTTCAACGACTACAAAGAAAAAAATGGGGACAAATGGGTGGAGGCCAAAAACCATCTAGCAGCAGCTTTAGGTGAACTAAAAAAGGCTGTAGAATCCGTTTTTAAAGAAAATAAAGAAGCTTAAGTTTTATATTCTATCCAGGACCTTGACAATAAGTGAGTCAATCACTTTGTTTGGGTCCTTAGAGAACCTGTTCTTTACTCGATTGGCCAGGATAGCATTCAGACTGATCATTTCATGACCTAATGCTCTTGCTAGTCCATAGTATCCAGCAGTTTCCATTTCCATGTTCGTGATCCAGAAATCATTGTGATGGAAGTAGTTTAGCTTTTCTATCAGATCAGGATATCTGATAGGTATTCTTAGTGTTCGGCCTTGTGGTCCGTAAAAGCCATGACATGTCAACGTGTTTCCAGCGATTGTCACATCTTTGAATAGTTCGATGAGTTCATCTGATCCACGAATGATGTAAGGAGAGTAGGGGAAGTCCAAAGATTCTTGAAGGGCCGTAGCCACACCTTTTTCAAACTCGCCCATCTCAAATTGATAGAAATGCATCATTGGATCCATTCCTATTCCATATTCACTCATGACATGGCTTCCTAATCGAATATCCTCCTGTATGCTTCCGGAGGTGCCTACACGTACAATTCTGAGTTTGGTGTGTTCTTCTTTGATTTCTCTGGTTTTCAGATCGATGTTGAAAAGCGCATCCAGTTCATTCATGAGAATCTCAACATTGTCTGTTCCCATGCCAGTGCTGATCACCGTCAGGCGTTT
>CAXEKM010000524.1:0-2783 GCA_963996645.1 uncultured Marinoscillum sp. | reverse complement strand
CAATTACTTTAGGGTGAGAAGACAGGCCAAGGTAATTATTTGCACAAAAATTGATTACTTCTTTGCCATCACTGAGCTTAATAACAGCGTCTTGAGGTGAAGCAATAATGCGCTCTTCTTTGTAAAGACCAGCTTCTTTGATTTCAGCAATTTCCTTTTCCAGTTTTGACTTTAAGGATGTATACATGTCGTCTATTTTTTGATTTTTGGAACGATCTTAGGTTTAACACTTTTTGGTTTGGAGATAGTCTTTTCTTCTGGCTCCTTCTCCAATTTAAATTTTCTTCGAAGCTTATTAAGTAAAAACAGCTTCTGAGCGGTAAAACTATCTGGATGCATTTGAGAGAACTGCAAGTTGAACTCCTTGTACTTCTCAGGCTCCGCTTTTTTCAGCAGGTCCGGATCTATTTTTTTGGTTATCAGGTAGGTTCTCAAATTCATCAGAACAAAGTTATAAGGAATGAAGATTATAAGTTGTGAGAAAAATCAAATTACTACTTTTGCAGCCACAAACGACATTACCCCATGGATAAAATATTAGTCATCGGTGCATGCGGCCAACTCGGTACGGAGTTAACCTTAAAGCTGCGCGAACTGTTTGGTACGGAGAACGTGATTGCGTCTGATCTTCGAGAAGCAGCCGACTTGATAAAGGACGGGCCTTTTGAGTCACTTGATGTGATGAATAAAGAGGCTTTAGATGCTTTAATTGCCAAGCACCAAATCACACAGATTTACCATTTAGCAGCCATACTTTCAGCCAAAGGTGAGCAAAACCCCAAGTTTGCCTGGGATCTGAATATGACCAGTTTGCTGAATGTTTTGGAAGCGGGAAAAAATGGTGTGTCTAAGATTTATTGGCCATCATCGATCGCCGTTTTCGGACCAGGTACACCAAAGACAAAGACTCCACAAAATACTGTAATGGATCCTAATACGGTTTACGGAATTAGTAAACTAGCAGGAGAAAGATGGTGTGAGTGGTATCACCAGAAACACGGAGTAGACGTAAGATCTATCCGTTATCCTGGCTTGATTGGGTATAAGGCTCAGCCTGGAGGAGGTACTACTGATTATGCTGTGGATATCTTCTGGAAGGCTATTTTGGAAGGAAACTATGACTGTTTCTTGAAGGAAGACTCATTGCTCCCTATGATGTACATGGACGATGCTGTTAAGGCGACTATTGATATCATGCAAGCAGATGCTGGGCAGGTTAAAGTGCGTTCTAGTTATAACGTTTCTGCTATTAGTTTCTCTCCTGCGATGATTTATGATGAAATTGTCAAGAGATATCCTGATTTCAAAATCAATTACGCTCCTGATTTCAGACAGCAAATTGCGGATAGCTGGCCAAACAGTATTGATGATACAGAAGCAAGAAGTGATTGGCACTGGAAGCCAGATTTTGATTTGAAAAAAATGGTTGATACCATGTTGGATAATTTGGACTCCATTCTGGTGACTGCCAAATAAAATGTAACGAAATAGGCTTAATGGCAAATTTGTTATCAAATGAATATAGTCATTAGGCCTTATCTCTGAAAATATTTGAATTAATCTTAAATTTGGTTTTTCTTTCGAGTTCATTTGAAATCCAACTTTATGGCTGACTTGCAGAATCTCTCTTTATCTACTGAAGGTAGTATTCTTACGATTACCATCAATAGAGAGTCCAAACTCAATGCGCTAAATACTGAAACCCTTGCTGAATTGAAAGAAGTCTTTCAGTCTGTATATGACGACAAGGACATCAAAGGTGTGATTATCACCGGAGCAGGTGAAAAGGCATTCGTAGCAGGAGCAGATATTTCACAATTCTCGGAGTTGAATGAAATGAACGCAAGAAAGTTTGCGGAAGCAGGTCAGGAAGTTTTTCAATTGATCGAAAACTGTCATACTCCAGTTGTAGCAGTAGTGAATGGCTTTGCATTGGGTGGAGGATGTGAATTGGCTATGGGCTGTCACATCAGAGTGGCTAGTGCTAATGCTCGTTTCGGTCAGCCGGAAGTTAATCTTGGAATCATCCCGGGATACGGCGGAACGCAAAGATTGACTCAACTTATAGGTAAAGGAAGAGCATTTGAGTTCCTGATGACAGGAGATATGATGGATTCCTCTACTGCTTTGAACTATGGTTTGGTTAATTATGTAGAAGCAGATAAAGCTGCTGCTGTTGAAAAAGCCAAAGAGATTTTAGGTAAGATTACAGCCAAAGCTCCAATTGCCATTGGGCTTGTAGTGGACTGTGTGAATGCAGTATTTAATCATGATGAAAATGGCTATCAAACGGAGGCCAATGCATTTGCAACATGTTGCGGAACGGATGATTTCAAAGAAGGAGCTGCAGCATTCATGGAAAAAAGAACCCCTGAGTTTAAAGGAGAATAAGTGAGCCAACTTCGGCAGCTTGCTAGCCAAACGGTAATTTACGGAGCGAGTAGCGTTTTGGGGCGGGTCCTCAATTACGCTCTGGTACCATTATACACTAGTGTATTCGTTCCTGCAGAATATGGAATCGTAACGGAGCTATATGTATTCGTAGCGTTTCTTAATATTCTATATACTTATGGTTTCGAGACTACCTATTTCAGGTATGCGAGCAAATCCAATGAAGGCGTTGACTATTTTCAGATAGCACAAACTTCCCTGCTGATTACTTCCCTATTGTTCAGTTGCATCATCATGCTATCCTCTACCTGGATTGTAGAAGCACTCAATTATCCGGGAAAGGAAAAATATGTCATTTGGTTAGTGATTATATTGGCAATTGATGCCATTGT
>CAXEKM010000523.1:0-4642 GCA_963996645.1 uncultured Marinoscillum sp. | reverse complement strand
GCTCAAACGCAAACATTAGAGCTTCCTAAAACAGCCATGGCAGTGACTATTGATATTGGAAATGCAGATGATATCCACCCAAGAAATAAGAAAGATGTGGGTGATCGTCTCTGGTTGGCCGCCAGAAAAGTGAGCTATGGTGATGAAGTAGTTTATTCAGGGCCTTCATTTAAGTCTGCAACAAGAGATGGTGGAAAGATTTTGGTGAGTTTTGATCACATAGGCAGTGGTTTGCATAGTAAGGGTTCAGTTCTGGGTTTTGCATTGGCCGGTAAAGATGAAGTTTGGTATTGGGCGGAAGCTACTATTGAGAATGATCAGATTGTCTTAAGATCGGATAAAGTAAGTGACCCTGTTTGGGTATCCTATGCTTTGGGTGATAACCCGAAAGCTACTTTATATAATGAAGAGGGACTCCCTGCTGTGCCATTTAAAGAAGAAATATCAGCTCAATGAGCAAATTGATAATGATGATGTAAGAAATAATAGGAATCGTTCTCTACCCAATTACGATTTCACTAAATTTAATATGTACCCTACCCCTGAAAATGATGTTAAGAACCTACAAAGTTGGTCTGTTAGCCATGCTGTTAATTGCATGGTTAAGTTCCAGGTCACAGACCCCACAGATTAGATTTGAGCACCTCGATATTAGAGATGGATTGTCACATAATCGAGTAGGAACAATCTATCAGGATAATTATGGTTTCATGTGGTTTGGAACCCGCTCTGGACTCAATCGCTATGATGGTCATAATATCGAATTGTTGGAATTTGATGAGAATAATCCATTCTCACCTAGCGATCCCAATGTAGTTTGGCTCAAAGAAGGCCCAGAGGAAAGAGTTTGGTTGAAATCTCACTACGGCGTTTATGCTTATGATATCCATAAGGAACGTTTTGTAGATATCACTGCATTGCTCTCTGAACTTCAGATCAACAATTACAACCTTCGAGACATAGTTAAAGATTCTGTTGGTAACTATTGGTTTGTGATAGAAGATGTAGGGGTAAAGAAGTACATCACATCGGAGCAGCAAATCTATCACTATGGCGGATCTTACCGAGATGTGACAAGTATCAATCTGGAGCATTCAGGTAAAATGGCGTTGGTACACTCTGATGGTGAGATTGAATTGGTGGATGTGAGAGATCAGAGTAATACCACCTTTATGACTTATCCGGATCATCTAGAAGGTATAAGCGACCTGATGAGTTTTCTAGATAATGCAGGTGGATTCTGGTTTTACAGTGAAGGCAAGAGTTTTGGGCTTTGTTACTATGATCCATTATCGAAAGATCACCGGCATTATGGGGTTAATGAATTGGGGTCCAACATCGTTTCTGGAGTATTGCAAGATGAGAATGGTCGAATCATTATCGGTGTTGATCATGGAGGAATGACTGTGTTGGATAAGAAAAACTGGACCTATACCAGTTTTGTCAATAACCCATCCGATCCAAAGTCCTTGAGTCATAACAGCATTATTAGCATGTATCAGGATGATAACGGGCTGGTGTGGTTAGGAACCAATAAAGGTGGCGTTAATTACTTTTCTAGTGAGGCTGTGTTTTTTAATTTCTACAAGCAGCTAGGAAATCATCCTACAAATGCCAATGATATCTGGCCAATAGTAGAGGATGATAATGGGAACCTATGGTTAGGAACTGATGGTGGAGGATTCACCTATTTTAATTTAAAGACAGGCAAATACACGAACTATACACATGATCCTGAAAACCCGAACAGTCGAAGTTCTGGCATTGTAGTGAGTATGAGTAAAGCTGCCAAGGGTGGATTGTGGTTGGGTACGTATTTTGGCGGGCTCAATTATTTCGATGGAAAGAACTTTAAGACCTATTACCACGATGACAATGACTCCAATAGTATTTCTGATAACAGTGTCTGGAATATTTTATTGGATAGTCAAAAACGATTGTGGATTGGGACGCTGAAAGGTGGTGTAGATGTGTATGATAGAGATTTTAATAAGCTCTATCATTTTGGTCTGAGCAACCAAAAGATTAATTCTGATTATATCACGAGTTTTTGTGAAGATCAAAATGGAAATATGTGGATCGGTACAGGTTATGGGCTTCAGGTATTTGATGGCACCGATACACTGCGTCATATTTTAAGAGAAACAGGTAATTCTAAATCCCTGAGTAACAACTCTGTGCTTCACATATTTTGCGATGCAGATAATAATATGTGGATCGGTACCATGTATGGCTTAAGTAAATATGATCCTATTACTGACAGTTTTACGACCTATACCAAAGAAGATGGGCTGCCTGAGAATATTGTGGCAGCCATAGAGCAAGATGAGGAGGGAAACTACTGGTTAAGCACACCAAAAGGGTTGTCCAAATTGACTTTTAAAGAAGGTCGGCCAATGTTTCACAACTTCGATTTATCAGACGGGTTGCAAGGTGATGTGTTTAATGAACGAGCGGTATTGAAACTGAAGAATGGCGATTTGGCATTCGGAGGAAAGAATGGGTTAAATGTATTTGATCCTGAGAAAATCAGAGTTCCAGATGATGAAAGTGAATTGGTTTTTCTGAACTTTTTCATCTCAAATCAGCAAGTAAAACCGGGTGATACTTTTAATGAGCGAGTGTGGTTTGAGAATGGTTTGAACAATACAGAGAGTATAGAACTAAAGCATGATGAGAATTCATTTACGGTAGAGTTCACCACTTTGAGCTTCTATCAACAGGAAAACATCAATTATAAATACCGTTTGATTGGTTTTGATGATAACTGGGTCATGAGGCCAAATATTCACAGAGCTAACTATACCAACCTGGATCCTGGGAAATATCAGTTTGAGGTGATGGCTAGTGATCAGACACAGCGATGGAATAGTAAGGCCAAAGTGCTGAATATAGAAATTCTATCTCCGTGGTGGTTTACTCCTTATGCTTATGCAAGCTATGTGTTGATTTTGGTGGTTTTGTTATTTCTTACCAGAAGATCCATTATCAATAAAGAAAGATTCCGTGCCAGAATTGCTCAAGACAGATTGGAGGCCAAGCGATTGCATGAATTGGATCTCATGAAGATTAAGTTCTTTACCAATATCAGTCATGAGTTTAGGACACCACTTACATTGATATTAACTCCAATAGAACGCTTTCTGAAAACCACTTCAGACCCTCAGAATCACAAGCATTATCAGATGATTCATCGCAATGCCAAGAGACTATTGACATTGGTTAATCAGCTTCTTGATTTCAGAAAAATGGAGGCCAATCAACACCGCTTATCATTGGCTACAGGTGATTTGATTGATTTTATAAGAAGTATTACTGAGTCGTTTTCAGACTTGTCTAATGACAGACGTGTTCGATTGCATTTTCATTCGAATATGAATGAGTTTTTAACGCTATTTGATCGGGATAAAATGGAGAAAATTCTATTCAACCTATTATCCAATGCATTTAAATTCACTCATTCAGGAGGTAAAATAGAAGTTTCTGTCAAGGATGTAGCCTATCGTGACGATCTACATACCATTCGAATTTCTGTAGAAGACACAGGAATTGGTATTCCGCAAGAACGGTTAAATGACGTGTTTAATCGATTTTTCCAATTAGATAATGACTCCTCGCTTCACCTCAATCACGGAAGTGGAATTGGGTTATCCATTACCAAAGAATTTGTGGAAATGCATGAAGGCACCATTTGGGTGGAGAGCGAGGTAGATAAGGGCAGTAGCTTCATTTTTGAATTACCTATGAAAAAGCTGACCGAGTATATGGACACAGAAGATGTGGTAGATCAATTGGAAGAATATGATGCGCCAGTGATTCATCAGGATGATAAAGCTACCATCATGCTGACGGATGATAATGCTGATTTCCGTTTTTACCTGAAAGACAATCTCAAAGAGGTCTATAATATCTATGAAGCTCCTAATGGAAAGGAGGCATGGCGAAAAATACTGCAGAATTTACCTGATCTGGTGGTGACGGATATCATGATGCCTGAGCTTAACGGGATAGATCTATGTAAGAAAATTAAGAACGATCCACGTACGGCGCATATTCCAGTTATTCTACTAACAGCTCATTACTCGGATGATCAGAAATTAGAGGGTTTTGAAGCGGGAGCAATAGAGTACATTACCAAGCCTTTTAATTTTGAGATATTGGTCCAAACCATCAAGTCGGCCATTCAGCTACAGAAACTTATTCATGCTCAGGAGCATCGTGTAGAAGCTAAACCTCAAGAGATTGAAATTACTTCGCTTGATGAGAAGTTTATTACTAAAGCCCTGGAGGTGGTGAATGCGAATATCTCCAATGCGAATTTTTCAGTACAGGAGCTCAGTAGTGAGATGGCTGTCAGTCGAGGACAGTTGTATAAAAAAGTACTTGAGTTAACCGGCAAGACACCAATAGAATTCATCAGAGAAGTTCGAATAAAACGTGCGGCTGCTTTGCTGGAAAGAAGTCAGCTCAATGTAGCTGAAGTAGCATACAATGTTGGTTTTAATAACCCAAAATACTTCACTAAGTATTTTAAGAAAGCCTATAAGGTCTTGCCATCCAAATATGCCTCCATGGCTTCTGATAAGCAGACGGATAATTGATGAAAGGAGGATCAGATGTTTTTGGATCTAATGAGATGTTG
>CAXEKM010000522.1:0-3330 GCA_963996645.1 uncultured Marinoscillum sp. | reverse complement strand
TTGGAGCACTTTCTGAAACAGGTGTAGACTCTGCTTGCTTAGAAAGCTCAGCAATGATGTCATTCTTAATTTCTTCGATTTGCTCTGCGGACAAGTTGAATGTCAACAAGTTATCTAGTGGCCATGAAATCAAATTCTTGAACCAGGCAAGTACATCACCAAATGCCGACTGACCAGCTTCTAATCCCACCATTCCAGGAATGACCGATCCATCAACCTGACCACAAATACCAGCAACACAATTAGTTCCGATAACATCATTGGATGAAACGATGATATCACAAGTAGAAGTACCCATTACTCTGACTAAGGTATTCTCCTCTACTTCTGCTCCCACTGCACCTGAATGCGCATCAAATGTTCCAACAGCAACTACACAGTCTGTAGTTAACCCTAATTTATCTGCCCATTCCTGACTTAGATTCCCTGCTACTTCATCAGAAGTATAGGTCTCCGTAAATAGGTTCGATTTAAGCTTTGTTAGATATGGATCTAGTTTCGACAAGAACTCATCTGCAGGAAGACCACCCCAGCTCTCATGCCACATTGCTTTGTGACCAGCAGCACATCTTGATCTTTTGAAAGTGCTCAATTCAGGTTCTCCAATCAACATGTAGGTCATTAGATCACAATGCTCCACCCATGAGTGAGCCGCATTCTTCACTGCTTCATCTTCACGAGCAATATGGAGGATTTTAGCCCAGAACCATTCAGACGAATAGATTCCTCCTTCGAACTTGGTAAAGTCCTCACCTCCCCAGCTTCTAGCCAGTTCGTTGATTTCATCTGCTTCTTCAATAGCCGTATGATCTTTCCAAAGAACCATCATACCATTAGGGTTCTCTGCAAACTCAGGCAATAGACTCAATGCAGTTCCAGCTTCATTGACTGGAATTGGTGATGACCCTGTTGTATCAATACAAATACCCTTTACTGAATCAGCAGGTATGCCCGCTTCTTTAACTACTTCACTAATGGTATACTCCATCCCTTCGATATGATCGAGTGGATGTTGACGAAAACGGTTAGCTGCCGGATCGCAATACTTACCTTCTTTCCAACGCTTGTACCAATGTACTTTGCTACCTAAAGTGGCTCCATTACTGGCATCCACCAACACAGAACGAACTGAGTCCGATCCAAAGTCCAATCCAATAACGTACTTATTTTCCATATCGAAACTGCAATATTTTTAGTCAGTAGCTAAAGTACTAAAATTATTTCAACAAGTGTATATTTTACACTTATAAAATTTGAAATAAAAAAGACCGATCTACAAAGACCGGTCTCAACCCTCCCAGCACGAGGATTTCCCTAGATTATTTTTTATGTGAGTCTCTGAGTTTTTTCACTCCATAGAGGCCTCCAGCTGCAAGTAATAGTGACAACCCACCATCAATTGGTGTAGCAGGAGGAGCTCCCTGAGCAAAAACAGGAATACATATAATAATGGCGATGAAAACCAGGGAAATTTTAAATAGGATATTATTCATGATCGTAAGTGTCTTATTTAATGAGAAGTTTTTGAGAAGAAGTACCATTAGTGATTAGGTATACTCCATTTGGCAACGAAGTGAGATTTACGGTTTGAGCACCGGCAGGAATCGTCATCACTTTCCGACCTGAAACATCAGTCAACTGTTTTTCTGAAGTGCTTAGGCTTTGAGGGATATACAAAACTTTATCATATGCATAGATCATTGGAGTATTAGGCTGAATCTCCAACACCCTGCCTCTTGTAAGCACAAAACGATTATTGAATTCACCAGCTAGTGTATTGAAAGTATAGGTATCCATCGTCAGATCAACTTTTTTGCCTGTTTGCAAATCACTAAGCCAAAGTTGGCCCTGGTTACTTTCTACTTGGCTTAATCCAATGGTATACACTCCTGCTTCTCTACACGAAAATCCTAAACCGAGCTCTTCGGAAAAGTTCTTTGGAAGTCCCTGAATGGATAGTTTTTGATTGTCTGAAGGTTGAACAGTATAAAGTTCCAAATCAGAATCCATCAATTGCGCGTCATATCCCTTATCTCTGGAAGTGGTTGCATCATCGACGAAACCCAACACTATAGCCTTTGACCCTGCTTCTCCACTAATTTTAATTTTGTAGATCTCTGGAGTACTCATCCTGTAATAGCCACCATCAGAATTGTGACCTGACACTTTCATGTCGTCATTGAACTGCAACGTCTGACCTGAGGAATTGGCTTTTACAAAGAATCCCTGTGTACTGCGGATATAACCATCAAATTTCTCCTCACCATCAGCTCTTGAGTTGGTATTACCCAAAGTGTTCACAACGAAGTAATCAGCATTGGACCCTCTTTGCGTATCAGAACCAAAATCATCCCATATATAAATAGATCCATCATAATCAACTGAGCTATTTTCATCAAAGAAAGAGGCTGTAGAGATCGCCGCTGGATATGGATTGGAGACCAAATTAAAGCCCTGGTAGTCTTCCTCCTCGGCAGGTTCCTGAACGGTATAACTCAACTCAACGCCAATATCTCCATGATTAGGTGTTCCTGTAAACCATACTGTCCCGTTTTCATCACCTGTAAAAGCACTGAAATAGCCTTTTCCAGCTTCCATATTTACTAATTCTAACTGAGTGGGAGTCTTGAATCGGTCCAGGCCTTTATTGCCAAACGGATTATAAAGAGAAGACTCATCATAAGCATAAACCAGGCTATTGACTCCTAGCGAATCGAAGCTTCCCTGCTCTATTGGCGAACCAACGATACTATATCTTCCTGTAGTTTGATCAAAAGTTGTTTGACGCTCAACCATCGTACCTTCAAAAAACTGCAAAAATTCTAAGTTGACTGTTCGATAGGGTTTACTAGTTACTTGCCCATAGGTCAATAAGGATCCGCCCGAAGCAATATGCAACCCTCCATTGTTGGTAAGATCACCATTCACCGTTAAGGTATCTTCACTCGCTACCTCCACATATCCAGCATATAGCAGCCCATCAAAATAGATTTCGAGATCGTTGACCTCCAACGCTCCATACGCAGTAGTGGAATAAGGAGCAAGTATTAATGCATCATCTTCTGCTGTAGGAGTCCCTCCTGTCCAAAATTCTTCTCCGAATTGATTCACCCAGGCTGTAGGAGCTGCATTAACCCTGATGGAGAACGTGCCAGCGTCCTCTTCGCTAGTCCAAACCTGCATATAAATATCTACGTCCGCTGCTACTGGCAAGAAAATTCTCTCTGATAGCGAGTCCACACAATAGATTGCATCTCCTCCACAAGTAGCATAAATAGCTCCGGAAAGTTTAGCCGCTGTTCCAAGAGTTGTATTGATTTCCACAACTCC
>CAXEKM010000521.1:0-3629 GCA_963996645.1 uncultured Marinoscillum sp. | reverse complement strand
TTGGTAAGAGATTACACTGCTAAAGGTGACCTTTCTCAAAATGAAGTACTGTGGAGTGGTCTAGCGTCTATCGCTGCTAAGTCTGCAAACACAACTATCGGTACTACCTTCTTGAACATTCAGAATGGTGTTACTTCAGCAGTGAAAAGAACTAGAAGAAACACGGCGTTGAACAATCCTACTTTCTTGTATAATGATATATTGACTTATACTCAAAGAAATATGTTCAACAACATTACCTATGGTAAGCATCAAATTGGTGATGTAAGATTGAACTGGACGAACTCATTCATCTTGTCAAGCCAATATGAGCCTGATTACAGAGAAACTGCAATCAACGAAGATGATGGTCAATTAGGTTTCAGAAATGGTGGTTTGATCAACAGATTCTGGAGAGAGCTTTCGGAAGTAAACGAAAACTTCAAAGTTGATGTAGAGTTCGAAGCAAATGAAAACAACAAGTTGAAATTTGGAGGACTAGCATCATACAGAGCAAGAGAGTTTGATGTGTACAACTACGCTTACGGAAATCTTTCTGCTAGCAACGTAAACTCTACAGATCCTAATGATCTATCTCAATTCATCATCAGTGATAGTAGAACAAACGGTCTATACATTCAGAATGCAACAGATGAGAGTAACGCTTATGACGGAACTCAGACATTGTTCGCTGCCTATGCAATGAACGAGATGAGAATTGGCGAAAGACTAAAGTCAGTTTACGGTGTAAGAATGGAGAGTGTAAAAATGAACTACACTGGTATTGTTGAGCAAGACAATGGAATTGAAGAAAAAGTAACAGATCAAGAGACTTTGAACGAAACTAACTTCTTGCCATCACTTAGCTTAATCTATTCTCTAAGTGAAACGATGAACTTAAGAGGTTCATTCACTAAGACTTTAGCAAGACCTTCATTCAAAGAAAAATCAGAAGCGTTCATTGTTGACCCAATCACAGGTATTTGGTTCATTGGTAACATTGATACGAAACAAGCGGAGATTCTTAACTATGACATTAGATGGGAGAACTTCTTCAGACCAGGTGAGAAAATTGCTGCGTCTTTATTCTTCAAAGATTTCACAAACCACATTGCAATCGTAGCTTTTGAGGTAGCTCCAAATCAGGTAACTCCAAGAAACGTAGGAAGCGCGGTGGCATACGGTGCTGAATTGGAAGGTTCTAAAAACTTGTGGAACACACCAGCTGGAACACTTTCAGTAGGAGGTAACTTCACATATACTATCTCTAGAGTGGACAGAACTACTGTACTTGTTAGTGAAACAGGTCAGAACGAGTACCAGAGTGAAGTTAATTTCAAAGGAACAGAAAATGGTGTTGAGCGATACAGAAACATGAGTATGCAAGCTCCTTTCTCTATCAACGCTAACTTGAGCTACGAGACTACTGAGCAAGATTGGTCAGCAAACCTTTCTTACAACGTACAGGGTGAAACATTGACTTATGTGAGTGCATCAATCGTACCTGAAGTTTACACTAGCCCATTCCATAGCTTAAACTTCAAAGGTTCAAGAAACTTTGGTAAAGACAATAACCAGTCTTTGAGCTTAAGAATTCAGAACATTCTAAATGATGACAATGAGTTGCGTTACCGCACAGAGTCTGATTCAGAATTGTTCTCACTAAGAAATCCAGGCACAACATTTACAGTGTCTTACAGCTATTCATTTTAAATTCTCATCTTCATTACATTTAAAATGAATTAAGGCCCGATTTATCGGGCCTTTTTTTATGCTCTATGGTTTAGGTGAGTATCCTCAATAAGCGTCGTTTACCTCAGTAAGTTGATGTTTAATATCCTCTATTTCTTCTTCTAGTTTCTGCATCTGGCTGATATGCTTCTGCTTAGAGTTTCCAGATGATTTTGCTACACGTTTACTCACCGATGCAGCTCGCTCTTCCAGGTCTTCCAGTTTCTCACTGAGTTCGCTGACAAAATAGTTGACTTTAAAGGTCTGCAGGATCACTTTGACCTGACTCAAATAAGCAGCCTTTTTGTCTTTGGGAATCCCCTGCTCATCAATTGTTAAGAAAAAAGTGCTCCCTTTTTTGTTGGCCAGTGATTTACTCAACAGGACCAGATCCACATTACCACTATTAAGATGACTGGGGATAGTTACCTGATAATAACCTTTCATATTGAGCGGTCTGCCAAACTCCCTACTGTAGCTCCACCAGGCTCTTTCTAGCTTTTTGGCAGAGATATCAAATCTAGATTGATAGCCTTCTCTAGCCTTATGATTGATAGTTAGCGTTGATTTTTCTATTCTTGGATCAAATTCTTGCGAATAGCTGAGCCATCCAATAAAAAAAAGCACATAAAAAAAGAGGATTCGCTTAGTCATATGTTATCCTTAGTATGGCAAAAATAGTAATCACCGGAGGAACCGGACTTGTTGGTAGTTATCTAAGCAAAATGCTTTCCAAAAACAATCACGAAGTGGTTCACTTAAGTAGAACGCCAGATTCTTCTGCCGAGTATCCTACTTTCGAGTGGAATATCGGCAAAAAATACATCGATCCCAACGCGCTTGAAGGTGCAGATTACGTCATTCATCTTGCTGGAGCGGGCGTGGCTGATAAAAGATGGACCAAGGAACGAAAAAAAGTAATCATAGATAGTCGAGTGGAATCTATCAAGCTGCTTAAGTCTCAAATAGAGAAGCAGCAGGTCAAATTGAAATCTTTCATCAGTGCAAGTGCCATAGGCTATTATGGTATGGATACAGGTGCTGCTGAACTTACTGAAGATTCTCAACCTGGTAATGATTACCTGGCTCATGTAGTAAAACTTTGGGAGGCTGAAGCAGACACCATGGCAGAGCTAACATCTGTTGCGAAAATCAGAGTGGGTGTTGTACTAGCTAAAGAAGGCGGTGCTTTAAAGGAAATTGCACGGCCCGTAAAGCTTTTCGCTGGTGCTCCGTTAGGTTCAGGTGATCAATACATGAGCTGGATTCACATTTATGACCTTTGTGCTATCTTTAGGCACGTACTTGAAAATAAATTGGAGGGAACATACAACGCTACAGCTCCAAATCCCGTAACAAATGAGGCATTAACCAAATCACTGGCCAAAGCATTGAAAAAACCATTGATTTTACCAAACGTTCCTGCGTTTGTGATGAAATCCATGCTGGGTGAAATGGCTCAAATGGTTTTAGGAGGAAACTACGTCCTCTCTGATAAAATTCAGTCCACAGGCTTTACGTATAAGTTTACGCAGGTTGATGCTGCGGTTAAGGATATTCTTGGGTGATCGCAGAATCGCAGAAAGAGATTATTTTAAAGCCAACATTATTAACCTTAATGCATTTTTATGTCAGAAAAACAAGTAAACAACGAGGAGGAGAAAATCATTGACGCCTTTAAGGATAAGGATTGGAATGAAATCAAAAGTTCTGACTCATGGGCCATTTTCAAAATCATGTCTGAATTTGTAGAGGGATTTGAAAAACTGGCCAAAATTGGTCCCTGTGTATCCATTTTTGGATCTGCGAGAACCAAAGAAGATCACAAATATTTTAAAATGGCAGAAGATATTGCTGCTAGACTAGTCCGTCATGGATATGGGGTAATCACAGGTGGTGGTCCAGGTATCATGGAGGCT
>CAXEKM010000520.1:0-7665 GCA_963996645.1 uncultured Marinoscillum sp. | reverse complement strand
TTGGTGGCAAATGTTTCTACTCTTGTAAAGTAGCGAATGATGGTGATGGTCATTTCTTTTTAAAAGAATTGACTGATATTGGCATTGATACAAACTTGGAGAAGAAAGAGTTAGAGGCAGGCGTTACAGGTAAGGTCTTGATTATGGTGACTCCTGATTCAGAAAGAACCATGAATACATTTTTAGGTATTAGCTCTGAATTTGGAGTAAAGGAACTGGATAAAGAAGCTATTTCTAATTCCAAGTATCTATTCATCGAAGGATATCTGGTTGCTTCTGAGTCTGGACGACATGCCATGAAAGAAGCTAAGAAATACGCTGAAGAAAACAATATTAAAGTTAGTTTGACATTTTCCGACCCAAGTATGGTGAAGTATTTCAGAGATGAAATGGAAGATGTAGTTGGAGCTTCTGTTGACCTTTTGTTCTGCAATGAAGAAGAGGCGATGTTGTTTACTCAAACAGACAATATCACGGATGCCAGAGCAGAATTGAAAAAGGTAGCTAAGAAATTCGTAGTTACACAGGGTAAAAATGGCTCGCTCATTTATGATGGCGATACATTTATCAATATCGAACCTTACGAAGTAGAAGCTGTAGATAGTAATGGGGCAGGAGATATGTTCTCAGGAGCTTTTCTATATGGAATTACTAACGGCCATACGTTTGCTTCTGCTGGTAAATTGGCTAGTAAAGCATCTTCAGTTGTAGTGTCTAAGTATGGGCCGAGATTGACTTTCTCTAAGCTTCAGGAGATCAAAAAAGAAGTATTTGAGGTGTAAAGAGGGATAGGAATCAAATTAACTGAATATTTTCTCGATACTTGAGAATAATTAGTTTGGTTAAGATTATTCTTTATATATCTTTGCACTCCGTTTTGAAAAATTCGAGGTTTCTGCACGCAGATTCCGATGACAGATAAATAATTAAAAGGCTTAGTCATGAAGAGAACATTTCAACCTTCAGTAAGAAAAAGAAAAAACAAGCACGGTTTCCGTTCAAGAATGGAGTCTGCTAATGGTCGTGCAGTATTAGCAAGACGTAGAGCTAAAGGCAGAAAGAGACTTACAGTTTCTGACGAAACTCACAAGAAATAATTTCTAAATTGTAGGCCTAATGACTGATTCAGGCCAATCATATCGTTTTCCGAAAGGAGAGAAACTAGTCAGTAAAAAAGACATTGAGGAACTGTTCAAGAGCGGTTCCTCTTTTTATTTGCGTCCGCTGTTGGTCAAATTCAAAGCGATTGACGGAGATAAAAACAAGATCCTGTTTTCAGTATCCAAGAGGAATTTCAAAAGAGCTGTAGATCGCAACTTGCTCAAACGCAGGATGAGAGAGGTCTATCGTCTCAATAAACACCTTCTTGCTGACTCTACTACCTTTTATCACATCGCGTTTGTCTATGTAGACAAATCTATAGTACCTTATGACCAGATTGAGCCTAAACTAAAAAAGCTCATCAAACGTTTAACAGGTCAAGCATCTGAGAAAGATCGAAGATCAGAACAAAAACAATCAGGCATATGATTAGAAAATGGAAAATCTGGTCCGCTATCGGACTGGTTAGTGTTGGTTTATTTGCTTTCAATTCCACTCCAGGTGATCGTACCTTCGAGATTGTAAAGAACCTTGACATTTTCGCTACACTGTATAAAGAGGTCAATTCCTATTATGTTGATGAAATCAATCCGTCGCAACTCATGCGTGTTGGTATTGAGTCAATGTTGGAAACACTGGATCCATATACCAACTATATTCCTGAAGATGATATTGAAGACTACCGCACAATGACTACCGGAGAATATGGTGGTATTGGAGCAGTGGTAAACAAGAAGAAAGGTATAAGCACAGTGGTAATGCCTTATGAAGGATACCCTGCAGACAAAGCTGGCTTAAAAGCTGGTGATCAAATTCTGAAAATTAACGGAATCGAGCTTGAAGGTAAATCTTCTGATGAAATCAGTAAGCTGTTAAAGGGGCAGTCAGATTCAGAGATTAAGTTGACTATCAAAAGATTGAATAAAAAAGAGCTGTTCGATGTAGCTCTTTCTCGTGAGCGTATCACCATTAAAAATGTGCCCTATTATGGCATGGTTACTGAAGATGTTGGATATGTGAAACTAACCGACTTTACGACCGAAGCTGGAGCCGAAGTACGGAAAGCTGTTGTTGAGTTGAAGGAAGACGGTGCTAAGAAAATTATTCTGGACCTTCGTGGTAATCCTGGAGGTTTGTTGGAGGAAGCAGTTAATGTTTCCAATGTATTTGTTGGCAAAGGTCGTGAAGTGGTAACTACTCGCGGCAAACTCAATAATTGGACTAAAACCTACAATACCTTAGATGCAGCTGCAGACGAAGAAATTCCATTGGCAGTTTTGGTGAGCAATGGAAGTGCCTCTGCTTCAGAAATCGTTTCTGGTGTCATGCAAGACTATGATCGAGGAGTGTTGGTTGGTCAGCGCTCTTATGGTAAAGGGTTGGTTCAGCAGACAAGACCATTGGCTTACAACTCCCAGCTAAAAGTAACTACTGCTAAATATTATATTCCTTCTGGGCGATGTATTCAGGCAATAGATTACAGCCACAGAAATCCTGATGGAAGTGTGGGTAAAGTAGCTGATTCATTAAAGTCAGAATTCAAAACACAGTCTGGTCGTAAGGTGTATGATGGTGGTGGAGTATTGCCAGATATAGAAGTAGAGGAATATGATTATGCACCTATTACGTTTGCGTTGATGGCAGATGACCTCATTTTTGATTACGCCACCGAGTACTACTATGCACATCCAGAAATTGCAGATGCCATGGAATTCACTTTGTCAGATGCGGAGTACAATGCATTCAAGTCTTGGTTGTCTAAGAAAGAGGTGGAGTATACCACGCAAGTTGAGCATGATATAGATGGATTAATCAAGTCTGCAAAAAAGGAAAAGTACTACGATGACATTGCTGAACAGATAGAGGCGCTAAGAAAAGAAACCCTTCATAATAAGGACATGGATCTTGTGACCTTTAAGCCTGAAATTAAAATGCTACTTGAAAGAGAAATAGCTGGAAGATATTACTATCAGGCCGGAATGATTGAGTCTATGTTCAGTGAAGATAAAGAGGTAATTGCTGCTGTTGAGGTTTTAAATAACTCACAGCAGTACGAATCTATTCTTAAAGGAAATTAAGTTGGCACTAATTCTTAGCTTAGACACTTCTACTAAAGTTTGTTCAGTAGCAGTACATGAAGATGGAGAGCTTATAGGAAGTCAGTCTTATCATCTTCAGAAATCTCACAGTTCTTTATTGCCAGTAATTGTAGAGCAGTTAATGGAAAATGTTGAGTTGACTTTAGGTCAATTGGATGCCATTGCTCTTTCTGCAGGCCCTGGATCTTATACCGGTTTGAGGATCGGAACAGCTACGGCAAAAGGCTTTGCTTTTACACTAGGCATACCAATGGTGGCAATTACAAGTTTGGCCTCCATGTTTGAGCAAGTAGCTCCCATGTTTTCTGATGATACCGTTCTTATTCCAATGATTGATGCGAGGAGAATGGAAGTTTTTTGTTTAGCAAAGAAAGCTGATGGTCAAATGGTGTGGGAGCCAAAACCTTTAATAGTGGATGAAAATTCATTTTCAGAGTTTAATGACCAAAATCTGGTATTTTTTGGAAATGGGTCGGACAAATTCAAGGAGATGTTTCCTGAAGTGAAGTTTGTACCTGAAATCCATCCATCTGCAGCTCACATGGGCAAGCTGGCTTTTGACAAGTTTCAAAAAGAACAATTTGAAGACTTGGCTTACTATGAGCCAGATTATTTAAAGGAATACCGAACTAATGTGCCGTCTCAAAAGTTCAAAGTGTAATGGATGAGATAGTAAACAGAGTGGCCAACAGTGCATTAGTATCATTGGATTTTGATGAATATATTGATCAGACGGAGCAGGCATTTATTGATATAAAGGAAGGCTTGTTTCAGGGTTTGATTTTACGCGAAAAGGATTTTCGTCAATTCATTAAAGAATATGATTGGTCTAAATTCCTGGGAAAGAATGTGGGAGTATTCTGCTCAACCGATGCGATCGTTCCTACTTGGGCTTACATGTTGGTTGCTACCAAATTACATGGAGTGGCGAACAAGATGGTTTTTGGTCAGCAGGAAGATTTGGAGAAAGAATTAATCAACGAAGCTATTACGCAAATTCTCAATCAGGATTTGGTTGATGCCAAGGTAGTCATTAAAGGATGTGGAAATCTTCAAAGTAGAGATTATGCCTTTTTTGAACTCACAAAAAAACTAACTCCCATAGTTAGTAGCATCATGTACGGTGAGCCGTGCAGTACAGTTCCAGTGTACAAGCGACGTAAGTAGTTAAAAATCTCGTAAAATTTCAGGGTTATTTTCTGTCAGCATTGAAAATATGTCAATTGCTCAGAAATATATATTGTCTAAAATGCGTTAAAGTTTAATGAAATACCGCAAAATGACATATATGCAGAATAAAATATTTTAAATGCGTATTATGCCGGTATTAAAATGAAATAATTATAAAGAACGGTGGTGTGTTTATGGTCTATATTCAAATAATCGTAAATAGCTGGTTCACAATTTGTTAATACTGTAATAATAAAAGGTGGTCATTGATTTAGTGATGTTTAAGCTCAAACTTTAGAGTCTAATCTAACTAAATCGACCATGCAGAAACTCTACTATTTAGTGCTTCTCACATTATTCTTTATTTGTGGGAATGCATATGCACAATCAACCGTTTCGGGAACTGTTACCGCATCAGATGGCAGTAAACTTCCTGGGGTAAACGTTCTAATAAAAGGATCATCTCTCGGCACCATTACAGATATGGATGGTAACTTTTCACTTAGTGTTGATCCTGAAGCTGTCCTTGTATTTTCATTTGTGGGATTCAATCGCAAGGAAGTTCCGGTAGCCGGAAAAACAAAAATTGATGTTGAACTTGCAGAAGATGCAACTGAACTTACGGAGCTGGTAGTATTAGGCTCCAGAGGAGCTGGACGTACTAAGATCGAAACTGCAGCTCCAGTTGACGTGATCAATATCAATCAAATGGCAGCAAGTATGCCTCAGACTGATTTGTCACAGATGCTTGTTGCTACGGCTCCATCTTTCAGTGCAGTAAAGTCACAAGGTGGTGACCTTAACTCTCACGTTACTCCTCCTACATTAAGAGGTCTTGCTCCAAACCAGATGTTGGTTTTGATCAATGGCAAAAGAAGACATACATCTGCTTTATTGAATGCCTCTCAAACTGGAACCTATGCCAATGCCGTAGATATGAGCTTTATTCCTTCTTCAGCTGTTGGACGAGTAGAAATCCTAAGAGATGGAGCTGCGGCTCAGTATGGATCTGATGCTATTGCAGGTGTAATGAATATTGTATTAAAAGAAACAACTGGTCAATTGACTGGTAACTTAACGGTAGGAGCATATCCAAACATCGGTACTCCTAAATTCGAGAATAATTACGGAGGACTTACTGCTGGCGAAAAGGCATTGCAAGATGAAGTGCCCCGTGGTATTGATGGCGAGAGCTATACCTTCGATGCGAATTATGGAATTGGCCTTGGCCGCTCTGGATATTTAAACATTACAGGGATGCTACGTCAGGACAAGCCAGCTATTCGTCCTACAGTTTTGGATTATGCCAGATACGAAGCTTATGATGGAACTTACTTAACCAATCAAAGAACAGATAAGTATGGAAATCCGATAATCACGAATCCAGAATTACTTATTGCACTGAGTGAAGGAAGTTATAAAGGATATACGCCTGATGAACTTTCCACCAATTATGGATTAATGCAAGCTAGAGGTCTTACTCAGTATGATTTAGGATCGTATTTGGGACAGCCAGGTGTTAATTTAGGCGCAATGTCCTTCAATATGGCAGTTCCATTGGTTGGTGATTTCGAATTCTACGCTAACGGAGATATTGGGTTCAAAAACATAGAAGGGTTTAGCTGTTACTACAGATCCCCGTCATGGACAAGTAGAGCAAGTGCATTTGGATTATATCCCAATGGATTCAGACCTCAGATGATCACTACTCAGGTAAATACCGCTGCGAGTGTTGGAGTTCAGGGTAAAATCGGAGAGTTCAATGTAGATATCAGCAATACGCTTGGGCGCAATGCCATGGATATCCGAATGGATCACACGATAAACACTACTTACGGTGATCAATCTCCTACTAATATGTATCTGGGTCAACATTCTTTCTTACAGAATACATCCAATGTCGATGTGTCAAGATTTTTCGCAGATGCGTTGAATGGACTCAATGTTGGTTTTGGAGTTGAGATGAGAGTGGAAAATTATCAAATCAACAGAGGACAGCCTGAGAGCTGGACTAATAGTGATGCAGGAATTTACACCGCTACTTCTACCGACGAATTATTAGTTGGCCCGGACGGCATGCCGATTGAGGATCAAAACTCTAATCCTATTGTAGATGGTTCTGGCGATCCATTAGTTGTTCAGCCTTATTTGTCCAAAATCGTTAAGAATTATTCACAGGGTTGCCAGTGTTTCACAGGTTTCAGTCCTAGTAATGAGGCCAACGAATTCAGAACAGTAACTGGAGCATATCTAGACATAGAGCTAGATGTTACCGACAAATGGTTAGTAGCCGGAGCTACTCGATTGGAAAGCTATTTAGATTTTGGTAGCGTATTAACTGGAAAAGTAGCTACCAGATATATGCTGTTTGATGGCTTCTCCGTCAGAGGATCATACAGCACAGGGTTTAGAGCTCCATCACTTCAGGAGAAAAACTACTCTCATACATTCACTTATTTTGTAAATACCATTCCAGCTGATGCTACCATCTATCCAGTTGGAAGTGCAGAAGCTAGAGTATTAGGGATTGGAGAGCTGAAAGAAGAAACTTCAGTTAACATGAGTGCAGGTATTGCGGCAGAGCTGTTCGATGGTTTCAGTTTATCAGTTGATGCATATAAAATCACAATCGAAAATAGAATCTTCCAAACAGACCCATTCACAGCTTCTGAGGCTCCAGCACTTGAGCCATTGATTGGTGATGGTGAAGCACAGTTCAGAATCAATGGAGGTACTATTTCTTCTGCCGGTTTAGAAGTAGTTTCCAATTACAAAACTGGTTTGGGTACTGGAATGCTTGATTTGACTTTGGCAGCAACTTTCAGAAAAAACAAATTCGAAGAAGCTACTGTACCAGAGTTAAATACAAATCTGTCTGATGAGGAAATTGCAGCGAAGTATGTACAGCGAGGAAGTGTCGCTCAGTTTGAAACAGGTACTCCTAGTACTAGAATAATCGGTACAGTGAACTACAAAATTGGCAAATTCAATTTCATGGTTCGTCCAAGTTATTATGGTGAAGTAACGAGCAAAGCAAATAACGAGTCTGATCTAGTTGACGTAAGTTCAAGCTACGACATCATCACAGGTCTTCCGGAAGGAACAGGTGAAGTTGGGTATGCCGATCAGACTTACAGCCCAGAGTTGATTTTCGACTTAGGTATTACATATGACATTTCTTCTAATCTGAGATTGACAGTTGGAGGAAACAACGTATTCAATAATCTCCCAGATATTCAGAGATATGAATTGCGTGATTTTGGAATCTACTCCAACTATCAGCAAGGTTCAGGTG
>CAXEKM010000519.1:0-3957 GCA_963996645.1 uncultured Marinoscillum sp. | reverse complement strand
TATCGCTTCAATTAAGTGAAGAGCACCCGAAAGGCTTGCCTCAATTGGCTCCGGTAGCAATACAACAAGCTGAAAATTTGGGTGAAAACATTATCCGATTACAAAAGGACAAAGAATTAAAGCCTTTCAAATATGTGGACAAAGGAAGTATGGCTACCGTGGGTAGAAACCGTGCTGTAGTGGATGCACCAATGAAAATTTCGTTTGGAGGATTCTTTGGTTGGTTTGTCTGGATGTTCGTCCACTTGTTTTCCATCATAGGTATACGAAGAAAAGTATTGGTATTCTCCAACTGGGTATGGAATTACTTCACATACAACAGAGGAAACCGACTGATCATCAATAAAGATCTGGATGATTTGTAAGAGTTAATTGTTGGCAATGACTTCAAAGCCTTCAGAATGCATGTTCTGGAGGCTTTTTTTATGATGGTCAGGTATTATTTATGTCTCTTAACTGTAGGATTAAGGTTTTAGCTGACTAAATTTAATCTTGATAAAGTGCGATAGAATTACTTAAATCACCATCAACCAGCTAATATGAAAACTAATTCATCACATTCTAGATTCTATAATTCAGGCTATCTTTTATTTGTGTTTCTGTTATTGATATCATTGACATCTCGATCCTCAATACAGCAAACGGCAGATGTAGACATTGAAAAACTTGAGCAGGCTACTAAAACGGGTAGTGATTCTGTAAAGTCTAATGCACTGGAACAGCTAGTAAACCATTACTTTGGTTCGGATAAAGATAGCGCGGAAATGTATTTGGATCAATACGAGCAGATGGCTTTACAATCAAAAAGTGATCTACTTAAAGCATCCTTCTATAGGCTAAAAGGACTCTTGTTTGCTAAACAAAGGCAGTCAGACTCAGCAATCTACTTTTATGACAAGGCGGTAACTCACTCTCTGAAAGTAGATGATCTAAATGGTCTTCTCAAAAGTTATAATAACCTTGTTATAATACTTAATCAGGAAAATAAAACTGATTCGGCCTTAAGGTACAACGAGCAGGCAATAAAGGTTTTTGAGGAGTTTAATTATTCAGAAGGACTTGCAGAAATGTACTCCAAAATGGGGTCTCTATACAGCAATATTGACCTGGAGAAAAGTGTGGAGTATAAGTTTAAAGCACTTGATCTGGCGACAGAACTAGGTGATTTGACCAGTCAAGGTGTATTGCATATTAACATTGGTAATTCTTTAGTTAAGCTCAATAGAGCTGAGGAGGCTATCGAAGAAATCAACCTTGGAATTGAAATATTTAAGGAATTGGAGAATGATAAGTGGTTGTCTAACGGGTACAGAGTACTTTCCAATTTGTATGAAGGAGACGAACGTATCAGATACACAGAGTTGTCTCTGAAATATGCTCAGAAATCAGGGGATGATTATACGGTTTTCGGATGTCGGGATAAACTGATAAATACCTATCAGATGTATGATAGATGGAAAGATGCTCTTAATTTGCTGCATGATCATCGTTCAGATCTCACCAGGTTGCGGTTTTCCCCATTAGAGGAAGAATTCGAACGATTAAATGTATATCTGGAAATGACCCTGAGTCACAAGAAGTTAGGTAATCCTATTTTCAAAACATATCTCGACTCGGCTGAGGCGATCTCACTTCCTATGGATCAATTGGGAATAGTACGTTATCGGAATTTGCTTGTCATGAGTCAGGATGTTTACAAACATTTGGGCCTGTTTGAAAAGGCTTATTATTACCTTGATAAACGTGATTCTTTAGAGAAATCGTTTCTTACAGAGCAAAGTGATCTGGCTCTATCCCAGCTCAAAGTACAGTATGAAACAGAGCAAAAAGAACAAGAGATAGCAAGCTTAGAGCAGCAAGCAGAGATTCAGGACTTGCGCTCGAAGATTTACCTCATTGGAGGAGTGATGATTTTGCTTTTATTAAGCGGCGGTGGATATTTCTATTACAGACAGTATAAAGCCAAACGAGATCAGGCATCTTTGGAATTGGAGCAACGTTTCTTGCGTTCACAACTTAATCCGCATTTTATTTTCAACTCCATAGGGGCCATCCAGCAGTATTTGCTAACCGAGAGTCCGGAGAAAGCAAGTGATTACATGAGTCTGTTTAGCAAACTCATGCGTCAGATACTTGAGAATTCCAGGCAAGAATTCATTACGTTGGAAGAAGAAGTAAATATGTTGACCAACTATCTGGAAGTCCAGAAACTTCGTTTCCAAAATGCTTTTGATTATACCATAGAGTTAGATGAAGACTTGGATCCTGAATATAATGGCATCCCACCAATGTTTGCTCAACCGTTTATTGAAAATGCGCTAGAGCATGGCTTATTCAAGAAAAGTAACAATGAAATCAGAATCAAATTCGCCAAGGTATCAGATGATCTGATCAGTTTGGAGATTACTGATAATGGTACTGGCATGATAGAGAAATTGATTAAAACAAGTGATCATCAGTCTCTTGCAACTACCATAACGAACGAACGTCTGGAAAAAATGCGAGTGACTTATAAAACGGATTTTTCAATGCATTCAGAGAATATCACTAATCAATCTGGAGAGGTAGAAGGGTATAAAGTGACTTTAAGCTTACCTAGTAAGTTTGTGGCCTAAATGCTGTTTCAAACCTTGTTTGATTGTAGATTAGCAGAAAAAGTAATAGCCCTATGAACATCCTTATATTGGATGATGAGTCCCATGCAAGAGTTTCTGTTAAGTCGTACCTTAATCGATTTATGGGAGTGGACTATTCTTTTTGGGAAGCTGACAATATAGAGGATGCCGTAAAAATCACGGAAAATCAGCCTGTTGATCTAGCATTTTTAGATATTCATCTTGGGCAGGGGACTAGTTTCGATTTTCTCGCACGATTTGATCAAATACCGTTTAAGATTATCTTCATTTCAGGGCATAATGAATATGCTGTTAAGGCATTTAGATTTAACGCAGTTGACTACATACTCAAACCGATAGAGCCTCGAGAATTTGAGGAGGCCTTAGAGAAAGCAAAAGACGCCTTGCCATTAAGTAATCAACTTCTTGATAAGTTGACAGCAGATATGACCTCCGATGATATACCTAAGATTGTGCTGAGAGATATTCAGTCGGTTTACTTTGTGGAGGTAAAAGAGATTGTCTACTGTCAGTCAGAGAATAACTATACTACCTTCTTTTTGCGAGATGGTAGTCAAATTACCATTTCCAAAACCCTGAAGGGGTATGAGACTTTACTGAGACCTTCCGGCTTTTTCAGAACTCATCGATCCTACCTGATCAACTTAAAAATGATCCGATCATTTGATAAGAAAGAAGGTGGAAGTATCAAAATGGTAGATGGGAGCACCATTCCTTTAGCCAGGAATAAGAGAGAGACTTTTGCCAAATTGATGCAAGTCAGCTAAACACTTCCCTAAAGTATTGCTGCCAAACTCTCACGCAACCCTGCTAAACCAATAATTCCTTCATTTATAATTTTCAAAACATAGAGTTTCGAGGCTTAAAATAACCTCTGCTTAAGGTTTGATTTGAATTTGACGTCTCCTAACCAGCTACATCATTTATCAAATCAAGCTTTCGGAGAGGAAACCAGAAATGAGTACGCCGGAGCATTTCAATATCTGAAATAAGGGAAATCAGAGAATGCATTTTGGCTGGCCATTTCTATTTCACGCTAAGCCAGTATTACTATGAAAAAACTCCTATTAACAGCCATAGGTCTATTTGGACTGTATGGTTTGTTCGCCCAGTCAAATCCGTTTATTACTTCCTGGACACTAACTGCGGACCAGGATACGATTCAAATAAACCTTAATACCAACCTAACCTATGATTTTGAATTCATATGGAAAGACACAACTGGTGTTACTGTAAGTTCTGGAACTCATACCTCAGAGGATGGAGCTTTTAAGACAGGATTTGCCACAAAAGGTATCTATGCTTTAGAAATCACAGGTTC
>CAXEKM010000518.1:0-8868 GCA_963996645.1 uncultured Marinoscillum sp. | reverse complement strand
TTACAGAACATAGTTTCTTTGACATTTTCACCACGAAATGGATTGCTGGAAATCCTGAGACAGCCCTACTAGAACCACAAACAGTGGTTATTGCTGCCTCCCAGGCTCAAAAGCTATTTAATCTTCCAGAAGGAATGGAACAAGAAGCGCTTGGTAGATTAATCAACTACAATAACATCAAAGACTTCAAGGTCATTGGGGTAATCGAAGATCCTATTGAGCCTACTTCACTACCATTTACCTATCTGTTTGACTACCAAAGCCAGAATGGCGGTGTTGACCCATATTTTCGGGAAGGAACCGAGTGGCATAGCACAAGCTCCAATACCAACACCTATTTTATTCCAGAAGGTAACTTCGATGAAGTAGCATTTAATCAGGCCATGATTGCCTTTGTGGATAAACATTACAAAGAAGGTGAATCTGAAGACCGTCGGTTTGTAGCACAAAAATTTAGCGAAATCCATTTCGATCAGGAATATGGTTCATATACTGGAGCCACTTCTCTCCAATTCATGTATGCTCTAGGCCTGATCGGAATATTTCTGGTACTTACTGCCTGTATCAACTTTATCAATTTAGCAACTGCTCAAGCATCTAACCGTGCCAAGGAAATAGGAATCCGTAAAGCAATTGGAAGTATGACTTCTCAATTGCTAGTTCAGTTCCTTTCAGAAATCGCACTAATCACATTCTTTGCACTAATTATTTCATTGGCAATTGCTGAGTTAATGTTCAATGTATTGTCAGACATCATTGGCTATCAGCTGTCTATTGACCTTTTAGGCAGTCCAGAGACAGCCATTTTCCTTCTTGTACTGTTCCTCATCGTGAGTTTGTTCTCAGGATTCTATCCTGCCGTGTTACTCTCAAGAATGAACACTGTACTTGCATTGAAAAAGAAAATAACGGCTACTTCACATTCTGGTGGATTATCTCTTAGAAAAGGATTGGTGATTGTTCAGTTCGCCATTTCTCAATTCCTGATCATTGGTACATTGATCGTTTCTTCTCAAACCGACTTTTTCATGAACAAAGATCTGGGGTTTGAAACTGAGGCCATTCTTAGTTCCTATTTACCGGAGCGCGATGTGTTGAAAATGGAGCGCTTTCGACAAGCAATGTTGACTTCACCAGCTATCGAGGGAGTGACGTTTGCCTTGAGTGAGCCAACAGGAAACTCGGATTCACACAGTAATTTCAACTATGCACCACTCAAATCCGAAAAGAACTATCACGCTAACTTCAAACCAGTAGATCCATTCTACACTGACTTCTTTGACATTAAGATTTTGGCCGGAAGAACTATCAAAGAAGGCGATTCGACCAACATTGTCATCAATGAGAAAATTGCTCGTTTGATGGGTTTTGATGGCAGATACAATGAAGTAATTGGTGAGACCCTGATGACTGGCTGGGGTGGTGGAAAAACCATCGTTGGTGTGATGGAGGATTTCCACACTTATTCATTGGAAGAAGAGTTGGACTTTGTTTTATTGATCCATTACCCGAAAATATTCTACAACGTTTCGTTCAAAACACCTTCGTTAGCGAGTGTTCAGGAAGCTAAAAAGCACTTCGAAGCAACGTGGAACGACGTTTATCCAGAGTATGTTTTGGATTATGACTTCTATGACAAGACACTAGCAGAACTCTATGAAGACGTACAGAACATCACGGCTTTGATGAAGGTGTTCTCGATCATTTCTATTCTTATTGGCTGTCTGGGACTCTATGGCTTGGTTTCCTTCATCGCGATGAATCGCACCAAAGAAATTGGCGTAAGAAAAGTACTTGGTGCTAGTGCGATGAATATTTTAGGCATTTTCTCGAAAGAAGTCATTTTACTGATGATCGTCTCCTTTGTGGTAACAGCACCATTAGCCTTCTACTTCCTGAATCTTTGGCTTGACAATTTCTCGTTTAGAATTGCCATAGGACCATGGTTCTTCGTTATTGGCTTGCTATCAACGCTGTTTGTAGCGCTAGTCACCATCAGTCACAAAACCATCTCTGCGGCACTGGTGAACCCAGCGCAAACATTGAAAGATGACTAATTGTGATAAAAATCAGTTCTGGTACTGATGCATGCAGGACAGTAGGTTGAGATGTGAAACTATCTTCGCAACCCTCTATAAAAAGAGAACCTACCAATGAAGGCAAGAATAGAATCAGAATTTGAGATTGAAATGCTCATCGACACCTTTTACGAGAAGGTATTGGAGCATGAGGAACTCTCCTATTTCTTCTCTGAAGCAGTGATGAATTGGGAGTTTCATAAACAGATGTTTATCAAGTATTGGTCTAAGCAGATCTTATTCACAGACAGCTATGAAGGTAGTCCTCTGCATAGACACATAGAAGTGGATCAAAAGTTTGGACGAAGTTTTACCAAATACCATTTTGAAGAATGGGCCCGACTGTGGGTGGAAACCATCGACATTTTATTTGAAGGAGATAAAGCAGAACTAGCCAAAGAGTCTGGTGTCAACATGGCTAAAAACATCTATCTCAAGATGTTCGTCAATAGAAAGCCAGAACCATTATATGGCTAAGATCTCCGATACGTTTCGTTTGATTTTGAGTGCAAGGTCGTTCAGTGGTAAGTCATTGATATCATTCCCAAATGGATCTTCAATCTCTTCAGCAATCAACTCAACACTCACCAGGAAATAAAAAGCTAACATCACCACTGGCACTGTCCAGTAGTGAAGTTCCCACATAAAACTCACGGGAAGTGTCAAAGAATAAATAAAAAGGAACTTCTTGATGAACATGCTGTAAGAGTAAGGAATCGGGGTAGATTTGATTCGCTCACAAGCTCCAATGATATCGGTAAAGCCTTTGATTTCCTTATCCAGAATGAAAAGCTGCTGGTCATTAACCAGCCCTTCAGCATGACACATCATCACACGCTCGTACAACAGCTTGTTGATCATGTTCGGGCGATGCTTGCTGCTTATCACACGTTGCTTGGTTGCTTCGTCGATCAGGTCCATTTCCCCAACCAGTATACTATCCCGTAGGTGTTCCTTCATCGAGAAAGCCTCATTGGGGATCATTCTTCTAAAAAACTCCCGGTGTTCATTTGCTTCTTTTGGCAGAAAGGAATGAATCTTAATCGCTAGTTGACGGCTATCGTTCACCAATTGCCCCCAGAGTTTACGACCTTCCCACCATCTATCATACGCGGTGTTAGTTCTCAAAACCAGGAATAAACCCAGTATTACCCCAAGAATGGAGTGAAAAGCAATTGTTCCTGAAAAATGATAATCAAAGACAGTGAGTACAATGAAGCAAATAGCCAAAGAAAATAACCCTACAAACAACAGTAGTGGAAATAACAACTTGATCACGTACCGGCTATACACATCAAAAATGAGTGAAAACCAGGTTTTAGGGTTGTACTGAATCATAGATTAGGTCGGCTACTTGTACTTTCTACTTCAAAAGACCCATGTCTTTTTTCAAAGATAGGATTCGATTATAGGATTGAATGATACGATCTCTACTAATATCTCCATTTTCAATGAGTTTTTTGATTATTGAGTGAATTTGTTCTGCAGTAACTAACTCATAGTCTGGAACATTATTCGCGAAAAGCAAAATATCAACACCTGCAAGAACAGCCATTTTGATCGATTCTTCCAATGGATATTGAGCACTGATGGCTTTCATCTGCATATCATCAGAAACAACCACTCCATCATAGCCCATAAAGCCTCTCAACACATCAGAGATAACTTTATCTGAAAGGGTAGCTGGAAGTTTACTTTCATCCAATACTTCATTCACAATATGGGCAGTCATGATCGCATGCACTTTGCCGGAATCAAGCAGTGCTCTGTAGGGCATCAACTCTTCAAATCTCCAGGTTGTAGAAACATCCGTCAATCCAAGATGTGAATCATTTTTGGAACTTCCATGACCTGGGAAGTGCTTCAAAACAGTAGCCATTCCAAATAAGTCATGTCCTTCTATCCATGCTTGCGCATGTTTCGCTACGACGAGTGGATCTTCAGAATATGAACGTCCGATCTTACCAATTACCGGGTTTTCTGGATTGACATTCACATCTACAGAAGGTGCAAAATTCATGTTGACACCAAGCTGATAGAGTATTCCCGCTGTTTGTTTTGCATAAAATGATGTGCTGTCTACATTATCGATTTTACCCAGATATTGAGCGGTGACTGTTTTTGGGAAACCGTATTTCGTTTTCAAGCGATTCACTCTGCCTCCTTCTTCATCAATACTCACAAACAATGGAGTCTCCGACTGAGCCTGAGTGAAATCCAGAATCTTCTTAAGATTTGCCTCGGTATTTTTATTAGCGAGGTTTTTCTCGAATAGAATCACTCCTCCCACTTTACCAGATCTGATATCCTTGTAAACAGGAGCCTGTTGATCCATGGTGTTGAAATCTCCCAAGCCAACCATGATCATCTGACCGATCATTAGATCCAATGAATCTTTCGGAGTAGATACTTTTGATTCTTGCGCCTGAGCGGAAAAAAATAAAATCGTAACCGATGCTACGAATAACAGCTTTCTCATACGTCTGCTTTATTAAACTTGTTAAGCCTTTGACCGGTCAAAGATACATAGTAACCCTGAAGGTCAGCCGTTAAGCAACTGTGTACAGGCAAAATCCCTACCAAATCACCAATTTTTAAAGATTTAATCAACTCATCGGAAGCCTTGATGATCCCATGTTCCTGTGAAAGTCGATCTACATGAGCTATTGGCTGACTCTTCCAACCAGATTCCGAAAGCTTAACTACTGTCCCAAAGCTGCGATTTCCATCTGGAGAAATAACGTCTTTGGAGAAATGAACAGCGCCTCCGAATACTACGACTTCATTGCGATCCGCATGAATAGCCACTACAGGACATGCCATGCAAACTGCTATTTCCTCCAGCGCACAACTATTGAAATACTCTTGCATGATGTCGTAGAAAACAAAATTGCCCGGACGAATTTCATTCACTCCTGGCAAATCATCTAGAAGTGAACAAGAAGGAGTATCTCCGTAAGAAATGATCAAATCCTGCTGACCTAGAGCTGCTTTGACCTTCTCAAATGCTTTTATGGAATCTGAAAACACTTTCTCAGCCTTCTCCTTCGTCATGGGCTGATAGGTATGACCTGCATGAGCTAGCAAGCCTACTAGCTTATGCTCTGGATTTAAAGGTTGTGACATTTGACCAATTTCATCTGTCAACTCAGGCAAAATACCTGTGCGGTGAGTACCTACATCTACTTTAATGAAATAATTAACGGGTGCGTGCACATGATGATTGAGATGCGTTAAGGCATCTTTTGAAACAATGGTCACATTCAATGTAATTTGTTTGGCTAGTTGCTCCACCTCCTCCGCTTCCAGTGGATTGTAAGGAAAGGCAATAGTAATATCATCCCAACCGGCTTTAGCAAAATACTTGGCCATATCTACAGAAGAAACAGTCGCTTTGGTAACCCCCTCCTCTTTGAGCCAGGCCGCAATATCTGCTGAATGGTGCGTTTTGAAATGTGGGCGCAGTACTGCTTCATTGCTTTTTGCTTTCTGAAGCATCATTCGCACATTCTTACGTACTTTTTGCTCATCTACGAGCAGGGTTGGTTTCGTTATTTTCATGAATAATTTGAATCAATCTCGAGATTATCTCTGACATATAGGATCCAGCATCTGGACCATACCAGCTCATCGTTCGTGCTTCATATTTTGACAAATCGTACCATTCGTCTTTGATTACATATCCAGCATATCCACCATTAAATGAAGTAATGAATAGTTGATAACCCAACGCCCTGGCCTGTTCATATAATGGAACCGCCAACTCTCCTGAAAAGTCACATGGCAATCCGATAAAGATCGCTTGGCCTAGTATGGCAACGCTAATATCATTGTAGTATTCCCCAAATGCCTGATTAAAAATGTAAGGTCTCAATGCAAGTGAATTGGTCAATTTGACTTGCGGATCACGCATAGGTAAGTTCAGACGAAAGTAAGCTAACTGCTGAATGGGCAATTGATCCAGTCCAATAATTGACAACAACTGCACTTGTTCATTCAAGTCGCTAGCCACTTCTTCAATATTCTCTTCGGGCGAATTGCCCTGAGCATTCACTGACATGCTTCCAACTGCACCTGCAGCATAAGCACCAAAATCAAATGGTTCATTTAACAAACGGACCAACTCTCCAGGGTAATCACTGGCCAACAGGTGATTGTCAGCTCCAAAGCATGTAGCATGTGCACTAAACACAGCAATGTGCCCTACTAGAGTGTCACTTTGTAATCTTGCTACTTTGAGCCATGGATCGGTAATACCCTTTTCTTTAACTAGCCGATTTCTCACCAGATTGTCTACTGATAGCTCACCAAACTGAACTGCACCAGGTTGCAAATTAGCAACCGCCTTATTGATTGCCTCTATTGTTTTATCCTTCAAAAAAACCACTTGTTGCGGGTCATATGCTCCGGCAAACAAATCCCCAACCACTCCCGGAGCCCAGGCTCCCTGGCCAGAATGTGTATGAGTTGCTGTAAAATAAACTTCATGACGCTGCCAACCACTGGGTAATGATTCGAATACGGCATTACGCAACTCAGGATGAATGACCAGTAAATCCGCAAAGATCATAGCGAGTTTTCTAGCACCCAGTTGATAGACTACCACTCGGATGAATGAGCTATCGAGAACTCCTTCCATGGTTTTAGGATCTCTAGCTCCATATCCCGCAAGAGGCAAATTAGTCGATGGAGTGATATTAACTTCTGACCAACCCACCTGGAGAGTTGCACTATCAATTGGAACGGAAAAATGACTGCTCAAGGAGTCCAACCGCTGATCCATCTCCTGATAAAATGCTTGCTCTTCATATGGGGATCTATCTACCAACTTCACCAAACTGATCACTAGAACGAGTAAAATCAGAAAGAGTCCAAGGAGTATTTTCGATAAATAGCGAAGCATTTTGAGCAAGTTAGCAAATATCTTTAGTCTGACTTCTTTAGTTTCGCTCATTCAAAAAATCTCGGCATTTTGGAAAAAGTAGCATTCGAATTGTTCGGCTTACAGTTGTTAGAGCCACTAAGTACCTTGATGAATTGGGTCCTTGCCGCACAAGCATTCATTTTTTATAAAAGATTAGAAAGTGCGCAGACTACTTTTCAGAAATATTGGAGATGGTTTTTCCTTGGCTATACTTTCGCATTCATTTTCGGAGGGCTGAGTCATCTCTTATTCAACTATACTGGTCAGTATTTCAAGATTACTAACTGGTCAATTGCTATTATATCAGTTGTGATCGCTGAGCTAGCTATGATCCTAGACATAACTGACTCTAAGAAAAAACAAATGCTCCTTACGGTAATTCGTGCAAAGGTATTTGCCACGTTTACTATGCTGGTATTTGATTTTTCTTTTAAATGGGTAATGGTTCATACAGCGGGATTCTTCGTGCTCGCAGGAGTTTTATCCTACAATCGACAAAAAAGTGGTCAGTCAAATTACCGCTATTTCCTTTACGGAATTGCCTGCCTTTTCGCAATTGGTGCAGCTAAAGTAGGTCAGATGGATATTCATCCGGCATGGTTTAATAGAGATGATGTGGCACACTTTATCATGCTGGCCATGTACTGGATGTTCTACAAAGGAGTAAATCAATACGAGGAACCGGCATTAGAAAGTGTTCCAGCCGACAATTAAATATTCAATTCCACTTTTCGGAAACTATTCAACATGCATTTCGATTTACTGATCAGAAGCTATTACGAAATGGAAAAGACAGCCTTGAAGAATATCATCAACACTGCCATTGATCACTCAATGAGCTATGAAGAATATGTAACCCTAGTTCAATCTCTGGCAGACACAGGTGATTCTTCTGGCCCAAATAAATCTGAAAGCTATATCAACTATACCAAGTTGGGTAATCAGCGAATGAAGCGATTGGCCAAAACAATCAATCTTTCTGAGAACCATGCAGCCAAAATGCAAAACATCGATGCCTCACAGACGTGGTTAATTATTACAGAAAGCTGGTGTGGTGATGCAGCACAGATTATTCCATTGTTGCAAAAAATGGCTGACGCGAATGACCACATTGATACTCGGTTTGTGTTAAGAGATGAAAACCTCGAATTGATGGATCAGTTCTTGACCCGTGGTGGCAGATCTATTCCAAAACTGATCATGCTCGATAATAAATTTGATGTACTTGGATCATGGGGACCAAGACCACAAGAGGCACAAATGCTCTATGACGCCTGGAAGCAGGAAGAAAACCCAAGACCTTACAGTGATTTTTCTGTTGAACTGCAGAAATGGTACTTGCAGGACAAGGGAGAATCTACTTTTTCTGAAATACTGGACATCTTAGAAAATACAGTAGCTCAACCTCAATAAGTCGAGCTACTGACAGATTTTACATCGCAATCGCTTCATGCACTTCGATTTCACAGGCACCACTTGACAGGTGTGGATGACCATTGAGTAGTTCGATGGCATGATCATAACTATTCGCTTGAATTAACGAATACCCTGAAACTTCTTTTTGACTCTCAACTGGTGTGCCTTTTGGCGTCAGTTTCTTTCCACCCATTAGCGGATTTCCAAAATCCAGTAGGTGATCGCCCATTGCTTCTTTCCAGGCAAACCATGGCATCATAGCGGCCATTTTCTCCTCCTCTGAAGGATACTCCATGCCTTTTACTTCTGCTTTCGGTGCGTGATAGATGACTAAATACTTATTCATGTCATTCGTGTTTTATGATTATCATTTTCCTAATGACGAACGAGGGTGTGGAGAATGGACAAAGCAGGAATGTATTTTGAAAATTAATCTTAAAGCTAATTAGC
>CAXEKM010000517.1:0-2703 GCA_963996645.1 uncultured Marinoscillum sp. | reverse complement strand
TCAATCGCTGATATTCTCTACTTCAGACTCCAGGCCCGTGGAAGTGACAGTTATAGCTGGTACCAATGATTTTGCTGGGAAATTAGAACTTTCGGTGCCAAAAGGTTGGACTTACAGCCCCAAATCATTTCATGTTGCTTTATCAGTAAAAAATGAGGAAAAAGTGTTTGAATTTATGCTCACTCCCCCAAAAGGTGAGTCAATAGGTACTATCAAGCCGGTGCTATTATCAGGCAGCGATAAGTTTAACCGCGAAAAAGTGGTGATTGATTACGATCATATTCCTCTACAAAATTTATTTCAGACCTCAGAGAGTAAGGTTGTAAAGTTGGATATAAAGACAACCAAAGCTCAAATAGGGTATGTCATGGGAGCAGGGGATGAAGTTCCTGCAGCACTTGAAGAAATCGGGTATGAAGTGACGCTTTTAGGTAAGGACGATATTTTTTCTGATCGTCTAGCAGGGTTTGATGCTATTCTAATTGGAGTTCGTGCTTTCAATACATTAGACTGGTTGTCTTTTAAGAATAAAGAATTATTTGAGTTCGTTGAAAATGGAGGAAATCTAATTGTTCAATACAATACCAGTCATCGTTTGGTCACGGAAGAAATAGCACCTTATGCTTTAAAGCTCTCACGTGATCGAGTTACTGTAGAAAACTCTGATGTTAAATTCTTGACTCCAAGTCACGCTGTGTTGTCTAGTCCCAATAAGATCACCATGAAAGATATGGATGGTTGGGTGCAGGAGAGAGGTCTTTATTTTCCAAATGAATGGTCCGAGGAGTTCACGCCAATTCTTGGAATGAATGATCCGGGAGAAGAACAATCTGATGGTAGTTTGCTAATTGCTAAATATGGAAAAGGATACTATTGTTATTCAGGACTATCGTTCTTTAGAGAATTGCCTGCAGGTGTGCCAGGAGCTTACAAACTGTTGGTAAACATGATCTCATTAGGAAGTAAACAAACCAATCCATAAATCAGACTTATGTCTACAAAATCTGAAAGAGAATTGGATACCCCACCGTATTTCTCAAGTTGGAAGACTATCTATTGGCTGGTAACAGCTTTTCTAGTGTTGGTGGTAGTTGTATTGTCCATTTTTAGTGCGGTTTATCAATGAATACACTAGATCTAATTGTTCTATTTGGTACACTGCTGTCAATAGTTGCCTATGGTGTGTATAAAACCAGAGGTCAGAATAACATTGAAGGGTACCTTTTAGGAAATAATTCGCTTGGATGGGGTACCATTGGGCTTTCTGTGATGGCAACACAAGCAAGTGCGATAACCTTTATTTCCACTCCCGGTCAGGGCTATGAAAGTGGGATGGGATTTGTTCAGAACTATTTCGGCTTACCAATCGCATTGATCATTGTATCTGCTGTATTTATCCCGATTTTTTATAAGCTAAAGGTTTACACGGCGTATGAGTTTTTGGAGTCAAGATTTGATTTAAAAACCAGGATGCTTGGTGCGCTTTTGTTTTTGATACAGAGAGGTCTTGCTGCAGGAATTACCATTTATGCCCCAGCAATCATTCTATCTAGTATATTGGATTGGGATCTTACTATGACTATTTTCATCACAGGAGGTCTTGTCATTGTTTATACTGTATCAGGAGGGACCAAGGCCGTTAGTATTACCCAAAAGCAGCAGATGGCAGTTATCATGGCTGGGATGTTTATCACCTTTGGGGTGATCGTAGCTTACATTACTGATTATGTATCGTTTTCTTCTGCCTTAGACATTGCAGGAAAACTTGATAAACTCAATACCGTAGATTTTGATTTCAATGTAGAGAAACGTTATACGATCTGGTCTGGTCTTACCGGAGGTTTGTTTTTAGCCTTGTCTTATTTTGGTACCGATCAGTCACAAGTTCAGCGTTACCTGGGAGGAAAGAATATCACCGAAAGTAGAATGGGTTTGATGTTTAATGCCATTCTTAAAATCCCCATGCAGTTCTTCATCCTACTAACAGGGGTAATGGTTTATGTTTTCTTTATTTTCTATGCACCACCTGTTCATTTCAAAGATGTGTCAATCCAAAAGTTGAATGGCACACCTTATGAGCAGCAGTATCAAGAGTTATCAGCTAAATATGAAAATCAGCTTTCCGAGCGTAAGAATCAAGTGCTTCAATATGTTCAAGAACCCAATGAATTGAATGAGGCTAAAATGTTGGCTGCTGATGAAGCTTCAAAGACGGTGAGGCAAGAAGTAAAAGACTTGTTAGTAAAAGCAGACCCAACAATTGAGACGAAAGACTCAGACTATGTTTTTCTAACGTTCATTCTTACCTATTTGCCTCATGGATTGATTGGTCTATTAATAGCGGTCATTTTTTCTGCAGCCATGTCGTCTTCATCTTCGGAGATTAATTCTTTATCATCAACCACTACAGTTGATATTTATAGAAGACTAATCAGTAAGGGCGAATCTAAGCATGATATGCTGATCTCTAAGGGATTGACTTTGCTCTGGGGAATACTGGCGATCTCTTTTGCAATATTGGCGAAGAACTCAGAGAATCTAATTGAGGCAGTGAATATTGTAGGTTCCATCTTTTACGGAACTATACTTGGGATTTTTCTCGTGGCTTTCTTTTTGAAGAAAGTACAGGGAAATGCCGTATTTTGGGCTGCCATGATTGCACAGACAACTGTCATTGTATTTCATTTTCTGACAGTTTATGAG
>CAXEKM010000516.1:0-3720 GCA_963996645.1 uncultured Marinoscillum sp. | reverse complement strand
TAATAGTATGACCACTAAATGGAATAAGTCCAGCTATATCGTTGGCATCAATTTCATATTTTGCTAACCAGGACTTATCCATACCAACCATACTAGCTAAATAACCACCAGCAGAGTGACCAGACACAAAGATCAAATTAGGATTTCCTCCGTACTCCGCAATATGCTTGAATGCCCAGGCAACAGCTGCTGCTGCATCCGCAATACAATCCTTCACTTTTACTTTTGGAGAAAGACGATAGTTGACTCCTATCACAGCCATTCCTTTATTTTGCAGAGCATCAGGTAATTCTTTCGATCCACCTGTCAATCCACCACCATGAAACCAGACTATTGTAGGAAAATCCTTGATGTTTTCAGGTACATATAAATCAAGCTTGCATCGCTCTTTCATGTAGGCTGTTTGATCTTTTACTTCATAATAGCTCAGATTAGTGAGGGTTTTGTAAGTAGTTTGAGCAAATGTGGTAAGACTTAAAAAAAGAGTAAGAGTGATTGATAAAAGGCTTTTCATTAGTTCTGAAAGAGTAGCTAAAATGAATAATTGTTGATAGTTATGCTAAGGTAAAACTTCATAAACGGTTGAGCTATGCTGGTGCTTAATTAAAAATATAATTTTATGATAGTGTGATTTGGTAAAATATAATTTTTACATAGCTCGAATTCCGATTAATTTTCCGTTGCATTAATCTTACACCCCACAAACGATTAATTCATGAGTCAACAGAACAGAATAGTTGTGAAGGTGGGTACTAATGTTCTCACCAGAGAAGATGGCAAACTGGATGCGCTGATATTCAGAGAGATAGTTGTTCAATTGGTGAAGCTCAAGCGAGAAGGATGGTGCCCCATTTTAGTGTCGTCTGGTGCAGTAGGAGCAGGCAAAAGTGTATTAGGTGAAAGTCAGATCAAAGATGAAGCTATCAGGAGGCAAGTGTTTTCTGCAATTGGCCAAACCACACTCATGAAGCGTTATTTTGAGCTGTTCATTGAGTATGGGGTGGTGTGTGCTCAGGTTTTAGCAACCAAAGAAGACTTTACAGAAGGAGAACATTATCAAAACATGATCAATTGTTTTGAAGGATTACTATCAGAAGGAATTATACCTATTGTCAACGAAAATGATGTCGTTTCCCTAACGGAGTTGATGTTCACTGATAATGATGAGTTGGCAGGTTTAACAGCTCGAATGGTAAAGGCTAAGAAATTGGTTGTTTTGAGTAATGTGGACGGTATATATGATCAACATAAAAAGGTGGTTCATGAAGTTTCTTTGGATGATACTGTTGTAAAATCATACATCTCTACTGAGAAGTCTGGTTTGGGCAGAGGAGGCATGCTGTCTAAATATGCAATCGCTAATTTATGTGCGATGAACGGTGTGGAAACTTATATAGCTAATGGAAAGCTAGATAATGTGGTGCTAGATATTATACATGGGAAGGAAATAGGGACAAGGTTTTTAACAAAGTAGGAGTGGAAAAGCAGTTGATCGAACAATTACAAACCATCCAGAGTGCGAGTCGAAAACTCATCGCCATTTCGGATGATCAAAAGAAGAAAATACTTAATGAAGTAGCTGATCTTGCTCTAGCAAAAGAGAATGTTATTCTTGAGGCTAATCAGAGGGATTTGGATAGAATGGATCCAGCTGATCCTAAATATGATCGCTTGCTTTTGAATCCTGCGCGTCTCCAATCGATTACCAATGATATGAGACGAGTGGCAGAATTGCCTAATCCATTAGGTGAAATATTGGATGAGCATGTGAAGGAAAATGGCCTTCGAATTGCTAGAGTATCGGTACCGATAGGAGTAATAGGTGTTGTCTATGAATCACGTCCCAATGTCACTTTTGATGTATTTGCATTGACCTTCAAAACAGGAAATGCCTGTGTACTTAAAGGTAGTCGTGATGCTGCTGACTCAAATGAAGCAATTGTTTCAGTGATTCAGGAGGTTTTAAGTAAGTATGGTTTGGAAGATACTGTTCTTTTGGCACCTGCTGAACGTGAGGCTTTACCAGTGATACTAACCGCAGAAGGCCTGGTAGATTGTATTATTCCTCGTGGAAGTCAGGGATTGATAGATTTTGTTCGCAAAAATGCATCCATTCCTGTGATAGAAACAGGAGCTGGTATCGTTCACACCTATGTGGATGCTGCAGCTGATTTGAATAAGGCCAAATCGATTGTTCAAAATGCTAAAACCAGAAGAGTGAGTGTTTGTAATGCTTTGGATTGTTTGATTATTCATAAGGATCGATTGATAGATTTGCCTGCTATTGTGAGTGGAATGGATGAAACATATGATGTAGAAATTCATGCAGATCAATTGTCTTATGCAGCATTGCAATCTTCTTATGATCAAAAGTTATTACTTGCTGCCGGTGCTGAAGATTACGGCATTGAGTGGTTGTCACATAAGATGTCAATCAAAGTGGTAGATTCATTGAATGAAGCGCTAGATCATATCGCACAGTATAGCTCTAAACACAGCGAGGCAATCGTATCAGAAAATTTGGAGACTGTTGAGCTATTTTTACAACAGGTAGATGCGGCATGCGTATATGCGAATGCAAGTACTGCTTTCTCTGATGGAGGAGAGTTTGGACTTGGGGCAGAAATCGGAATTAGTACGCAAAAGTTACATGCCAGAGGACCAATGGGACTGAGAGAAATTACCAGTTATAAATGGGTGGTTCGTGGAGATGGGCAAGTGAGAAGTTAAGAAGTTACAGAAGATTATTTTTTGATATAAATGGCATTATTTGATGTTTATCCCTTGTTCCCGATTGAAATAGAAAGAGGAAAGGGAAGTTATGTGTATGACAAGAATGGACAAGAATACCTGGATCTCTATGGAGGTCATGCGGTTATTTCTATTGGCCATTCACATCCACATTATGTGAAGCGTATTACTGATCAAGTACAGAAACTTGGCTTTTATTCCAATTCAATTCAAAACCCACTCCAGGTACAGCTTGCTGAAAAAGTGGGTGCATTGGCAGGAAGGCCGGATTGGAACCTGTTTCTATGTAACAGTGGTGCAGAAGCTAATGAAAATGCTTTGAAATTAGCATCCTTTTACACGGGCAAAAAGAAGGTTATTTCATTTACCAAAGGCTTTCATGGACGTACCTCTTTAGCTGTAGCAGTAACTGATAATCAGAATATTGTTGCGCCGGTTAATGAGACAGATAATGCATTGATTTTACCATTCAATGATGAAGAAGCTTTGAAACAAGCTTTTGCTAATAATGAAATAGCAGCTGTCATAATAGAAGGAATTCAGGGTATTGGCGGGATCAATGTTCCGTCGGATTCTTTCATGAAATTGATTCGAAGTTTATGTGATGCAAACCAGGCAGTATTCATAGCTGATGCAGTTCAATGTGGTTATGGACGAACTGGTGATTTTTATGCTCATGATCATTATGGGGTAGAAGCTGATCTATTCACCATGGCGAAGGGTATGGGTAATGGTTTTCCAATTGGAGGTGTGCTTATCTCTCCAAAATTTGAAGCTAAGTATGGAATGCTGGGAACGACATTTGGAGGTAATCACCTGGCATGCGCTGCAGGATTAGCTGTAGCAGAAGTCATAGAAGATGAGCAGCTTTTAGCAAATGCCAAAAATGTAGGTGAGTACCTCATGAATGAGCTAAAAGGTATAAATAAAGTAGTTGAAGTTCGTGGCAGAGGCTTGATGATCGGTATC
>CAXEKM010000515.1:0-3870 GCA_963996645.1 uncultured Marinoscillum sp. | reverse complement strand
TTTTACTATTTTAGGGCTACCATCAGCTACGTCAAGATCGTTGTTTACCATGTTACGATCAACCTTTAACTAATGAAATTCTGGCCCTATTTACTGCTTGCAGTAGTTTTTGCTTGCAAAAGCAACGTGGACTCCCGTGATGGAATTTATCCATTCGATCAATCTACTTTTGAGACCGGTAAGGTTATATCCAAAATAACTGACAAAAGATTATTGGAAGCTTCCGGGCTGGAGTATAGCACCAAAAATCCCGGACATTTGTGGACTCACAATGACAGTCAGGGTCAACCTTCCCTTTATTTGATGGACACTCTTGGAGAAGTCAAATTGACTGTTTATCTGAAAGGCGCAGAAAACTATGATTGGGAAGATATCACAAGTGATGGTGAACACCTATACATAGCAGAGATTGGTGACAATCGTGCAGAGAGAGAAAGCATCAAAATATTCATGTTAGAAGAACCGAAATTGAGAACAGAAGATTCAATAGCGATTAATGACTGGTTAGAAATGGAGCTGACCTATAGCAACGGAGCCAGAGATGCAGAGACCCTCATGTATGATTTCCAAACTGGTGAGTTAGTCATCGTGAGCAAGCGAGATGAATCCTGCTACCTATATTCATTCATGTTCGAAGCTGGAACAACTAAGTCTATTGAACCAAAAGGGCAAATTAACTTGAGAATGTTCACCGCAGGAGATATCAATAAGGAAGGTGAAATGCTCATTAAAAACTATAATACTATTTTTTATTGGCCTGCATCAAACCTTTCCGTTAAAGAAAGGTTCGTCAAAGGACCAGAGTTCACTATACCGTATGTTGTGGAACCTCAGGGAGAGGCCATCACCTTTGCTCCTGATAAATCATTCTATACAGTGAGTGAATTTAATGAACACAGTAACCAAAATGTCTACCACTATCAGCGAAAGCTGTGAAAAAGCGTTGCTTGAATAATTAATAATTATTTAACCTTATTTCGTATATTAATTAAAAAATTATAAAATAGCGCGCCATATAATTATGTAATTGCTAATATTAACGTGACACAACCCTCAACCATGAACCTAAACCATCAAATCAATCTCGATCACGAGTCGCTGATCCACGAGCTGGAACCAGATGAACTTGAGATAGCCAAAACTTGTGCATACAAGGTCAAAGCTCATTTGGAAAAGCTGTCTCTAAAAGACCAACAATATTTAAATAACCTGTCTATTGTTAACAACATCATCTCTCAATATGACAAAGCATTGAGGTGTGGAATCAATTCAAGCAGATTAAATTAATTTTTTTTTCAACTTAGAAAATCTGATTAATCAAGTAATGTCGTAGGTATGATCGACCAATCAACAAACCATGGACCACATCATCCTAGACAACACTGAAATTCTTGAAGAAATGCTTTGTGCAATGAAAATTCAAGAACATATGATCAAGCAAGTAGTCAAAGAGAGAACTGACATTAGTAAGAAAAGACTGGATGCCATTAATCGAACCGTAGATCAATTGACTGCACAATTGATTAATCAGAGAGTACTCAAGGCGGCTTAAGATTTGCCTTTGAGTACCTCTTTCATTTCATTCACTTTGAGCAATGCTTCCACTGGTGATATGGTATTGATATCAATTCCTCTCAGAAGCATCATGACCTGTTCAAAACGAGGATCACTCTCAAACAAATTCAACTGGAACTGACTGCTCGGCACTTCTGCCAACTTCTCTTTATCGCTTTCAGATAGTTTGTCTGCCTCCAAGTGTTTCAGAATGGTATTCGCACGAATCACCACTTGATTTGGCATACCAGCTAATTGAGCCACGTGAATACCAAAACTGTGCTCACTGCCTCCTGCTTGTAGTTTACGAATGAAGATAATCTTGTTTTCAAGTTCCTTTACCGCCACATTGAAATTCTTCACCCTTGGCAAGTCATTAGTCAGCTCATTGAGCTCGTGATAGTGAGTGGCGAAAAGTGTCTTGGCCTTATAACTTTCATGGTTATGTAGATACTCTACAATAGACCATGCTATGGATATCCCATCATAGGTACTTGTCCCTCGACCAATTTCATCCATCAACACCAATGAGCGGTTGCTCAGGTTGTTGAGAATACTTGCCGTTTCGGTCATCTCCACCATAAAGGTTGATTCACCCCTGGAAAGGTTATCCGATGCACCAACTCTGGTAAAGACTTTGTCTACCAGACCAACACGCGCATAGCCTGCGGGAACAAAACACCCCATTTGCGCCATCAATACAATCAATGCTGTTTGGCGAAGCAATGCCGACTTACCGGCCATGTTCGGTCCGGTAATGATCATGATCTGCTGACTCTCATCATCCAGATATACATCATTGGGGATGTAGTCCTCCTCAGGAGGCATGTTCTGCTCAATTACTGGGTGACGCCCTTCTTTGATATCTAGCAAATACTCATCGGTGATGATTGGCTTCACGTAGCTATTTCTCTTCGCCAGATAAGCGAAAGAGGTCAAACAATCCAGGGATGCTATCGATCGAGCATTCTGCTGAATGATCTCAATGTATTCTGTAGCAAACGAAACCAACTCCATGTAGAGCTTCTGCTCTATTACAAATATTTGGCCTTCTGCATTGAGGATTTTCTCTTCGTAAACTTTTAGTTCTTCGGTGATGTATCGCTCAGCATTTACCAAAGTTTGCTTTCTGATCCATTCCTGAGGAACCTTATCTTTATGAGCGTTGGTCACTTCCAGGTAATAGCCAAACACTTTGTTGTAGGCTATTTTTAAAGAAGAAATGCCTGTTCTCTCAGTCTCTCGCTCTTGAATTCCTTTCAAGTAATCCTTACCAGAGAAAGCAAGCTTTCTCAATTCATCCAACTCCTCATTAACACCATCTTTTATGATGTTTCCCTGAGTAGCGTTAATTGGCGCATCATCTTTTAATCCTGCATCAATGTTGGAAAGCAGTGCTTCACACTCATTTAGCTGATCAAGATGTTGTGCAAAAATTGGATTGGATGACTTTTTTAGTTCGTCTTTAATTGGCTTGATCTGACTCAAACTTTTCTTCAACTGAACTAACTCACGAGGGTTGATTCTTCCAGTAGCTACTTTAGAGATCAACCGCTCCAGATCACCAATTTGTTTCAAATAAGCATTCACTTCATTGAGAAGATCATCTTCCTCCATGAATGCTTCTACCGTATTGAGTCGGCGCTCAATTTGTTCTTTATTCTTCAGCGGAAGCACCATCCATTTGCGAAGCAATCGACTTCCCATTGGCGTTTGGGTGCTGTCCATGATGTCAATTAGCGCAGTACCATCAGATTGACTTGGATGAATTAACTCCAGGTTTCTGATCGTAAACTTATCCAGCCAAACATATTGCTGTTCGTCAATTCTTGACAGCTGACCAATGTGCTTGACCTCCTTGTGCTCTGTTTCTTCCAGGTAGAAAAGCACAGCCCCAGCAGCGATTATTCCAAGCTTCATTTCCTCTACACCATAGCCTTTGAGGTTGTTGGTGCTGAAATGTCTGGTCAATTTTTCATATCCATATTCGGTACTGAAGATCCAGTCCTCCAGGTGGAAATTGATGTAATTGGAACCAAATGATTTTTCGAATCGTGCTTTCTCTGCTTTCGAATAGATGATCTCTGAAGGTTGGAATCCTTGAACGAGTTTCTCTACATAATCAACACTACCCTCAGAAACCAGGAACTCTCCTGTGCTTAGATCGAGAAATGAAACTCCGCATACTTTCTCATCATAATGAATGGATGCCAGGAAGTTATTTCGTCTTTGCTCCAGCACATTGTCATTCATCGATAGACCAGGCGTAACCAGTTCGGTCACACCCCGCTTCACAATACCTTTGACTGTTTTAGG
>CAXEKM010000514.1:0-13841 GCA_963996645.1 uncultured Marinoscillum sp. | reverse complement strand
CTAAATGATGAGTTTATCAGGGAATATAGTGAAGAGTTTTCTGAAAAAATCACCACAGAATTTTTCGCAGACAATGAACGGATATCGGGTAAGGAAATTCTGAATGTTTCTCCATCCAAACAAGTCAATTTTTTCATATTAAAAATTCTCTTCCGAAAGTGGCAAGAGGAAATGAAAAGATTGGAGAGTCCTTTCTTCAATTACAAGAATCCAGATGTGCGGAAAGCAATGGTTCAGTTTATGAATACGCTTTCGCAGCACATCGAAGTATCTAAAGACCACTTCGCCTCGATGGTAGAAGAGGCTGTTGCTGACACCTTATTGTTGGCAATGGAGCCTGGAAGCTATTTGAGTCTGGAATTTGAAGAAATGGATGTTCCGAAGATTACAGATAAGCTGACCAAACCTATTCTCAAGTATATCAAGCTTCATAGAACTGATATTGAAGATTTTTTCATATCCAGTGAAGGCTTGGAGGTTGAGGAGTTTATTGATGCAGCTGGAGAGTATTTCTATGATATTGAAACCGATTCAATGGTTCAACAACAAGTGGATTTGCTATCTCAGGTAGTTCCGTTGTCCTTTGATGATCTCTACTTTTCAGAAGATGAGATTGTAGATGAGTTTGATGAGGAAGAGGACGATGAAGATGTTTTGCCTTTTGATGACTCTGTATTGACCGATGATGAAGATGATTCAGAAGTCTCTTTTGATTACCCAGAGGATGATGACGAGCCTGAAGTAGTAGACGAAGACGAACCAGATCCTGTTTCTAAAATAGATGAAGATGCTGAAGATGAATCGGAAGTAATTCAGGAAGATGAAATTGATGACGAGGACTCTGAAGAGTCACACTTAGCTGATGAAGATAGTGAGTCCTTTGATGAAGAATCGTTTGAAGAAGATACTGACGAAGAAGTAGAGCAAGAGGATTCAGAACTAGAAGATGAGGCTGTAGTAGAAGATGAGTTGGATTCTGAGCCGGAAGCTGAAAGTGAAGAAGATTTTTCAGACGAAGAAACTGAGGAATCAGTAGAAGACGAAGATCCTGATGAATATAAGAATGAAGAATTAGAAGAGGGATCTTCTGTAGTTGAGAGCACAGAGTCAGAAGAGGATGAAGAAGATGAAGCGGATTCTTCAATAAACCAGAAGTATGCTGAAAGACAGCCAACTATAAATGACCGTTTCACGGCAGAGGAGAAGGAAACTGTGGCTAATAAGTTGGAGACCAAGCAAGTCAATAACATCATGGAAGCTATATCTGTTAATCATCGCTATATGTTCACTAAAGAACTATTTGAAGGTGATAGAGAAGCATTTGTTGATGCCATTGATCAATTGGACGCCAAAGAAACATTTGATGATGCCGTAGAAATGTTGGTTCAGCAATATGCTAACAAGCTACAATGGGATATGAATAGCGATGAGGTGAAAGAACTCCTTAAAGTAGTATTTAGAAGATTTAGATAATCAGAGCCTCTGCAAAACTTGCATCCTGTGTGCATCTAGTTTCAGGAAAATAAATAGCAAAATTGTAAACGTCCATAAAGAGGATCCTCCATAGCTAAAGAACGGTAATGGAATACCGATTACTGGGAATAGCCCGATGGTCATGGCAATATTGAATGCAAAGTGGAAGAACAAAATGGATACCACAGAATAACCATATATTCTGGCAAATGGGCTTTTCTGTCTTTCAGCTAAATATATTAATCGCAAAAGGAGCGTGGTGAAAGCAGCAAGCAACAGGAAACTTCCAATCCAACCTTGTTCTTCACCAACGGTACAGAAAATATTGTCTGTTGTTTGATCTGGTACGAAGTTGAATTTGGTTTGTGTTCCTTGCAAGTAACCCTTGCCGGTTAATCCACCTGAACCAATCGCGATCTTGGATTGAGTAACCTGCCAACCTGCTCCAAGAGGATCTCTATTGGGGTTGAGCAATTGCATCACACGTTGCTGTTGGTGAGGTTTCAATACATCTGTAAGTATGAAGTCGACGGATTTAGCAAACCCTGCAGCGACTATTCCGGCGAGGACGACCACAGCAATTTTACTAGGGGTTTTTGCGACAAGGCCTACTCCAAGTAAAGTGATGACAACAATGCTGATAAGGAGTATTGTTTGACTAAATATCAACGTAGATAAGAACAACAGAGCCACAGCAATTCCAATGATTAGAATGAGTGGGTGCATCCCCTCTCTGAACATAACCAAAACAAGACTTCCAAAAACCATGGCGGTTCCTAAATCTCCTTGTTTTATAATTAGCAACATCGGAACAAGGAACAGCGCGAAACCGATTACTTGTGAACGAATATCCTCCGTTTTGCGAGTGGATTTGCTGAGATATTTAGCCAGTGCTAAAGCAGTGGCAAACTTGGTAAATTCTGATGGTTGAAGCTTATAGGACCCTATTTGAAACCATGATTGAGAACCAGATACTTCCTGACCAAGCAGTAAAACAAAGATCAAAAGAGCTACAAATACTCCATAGACAATATAGGCGAATGAGTCGTAGAACCTGAAATCCACGAGCATGATCAGTACGATGAGAACAACCGATGAAGCAATCCAAATCAGTTGTTTTCCTGAGCTTTGACTAAAACTAAGAATACCTTCATTGACGTCAGGATCATAATCTGCTGCATAGATATTGAGCCATCCACTGAAGACCAGAATGAAATACACAAGTACCACCATCCAGTCAATTTTATATATCAGCTGGTCATTTCTCATTGAGCAGCGAGTTTTTTGGCTTTGTTCATTGCTTCTAATTCACGTTTTTGACGCTCATCCAGGAAGTCACCTTTATATACAAAATCTTCTAGCCACTGTCGTTTCACTTCGCCATTGATATATTTCTCAATACAAAGACTCGCAATACCTGCAGCTGCTCTCGCACCCCAACCTGCGTTTTCCACGTAAGCTGCAATAGCTATTTGAGGGTTTTCTTTTGGAGCAAAACCCATAAAACCGGAGTGGTCCATTCCATGAGGGTTCTCAACTGTACTTGTTTTACCACATACAGTGATGTCTGGAATGAGAACCCTAAAGTTGCTTTCTGCCATTTTTTGCATTCCATCGATTACTGGACCGAAGTGAATTTCATCAATTCCTACATCATTAAGTTTAGGCTCAATGATTCCTTGGTCGTCTATTGCTTTGACTATATGTGGCGTATAGTAATGGCCTTTGTTTGCCAAAAGGGCTCCTAGATTAGCCATTTGAAGTGGGGTAACAAGAACCTCTCCTTGTCCAATGCTTAGCGAGTAAATATTACTGAATGCCCATGTATTTGCCCCCTTATATACTCTATCATAGTAGGCAATGTCTGGAATGAAACCTTTGTTTTCATTGGGTATGTCTACACCTAATTGCTGACCAAGGCCAAATCTGTTGATGTAGTCGTTCCATTTTTTCATCCCGATTCTGGCGTCGATGTACCGACTTTCGTGATCTCCTTGTTCAATTACACGTTTGAATACCTTGTAGAAGTAATTGTTTGAGGATAACTGGATTGCTCTTTCTACATCATAAACTCCTGGTGGGGCATGATCACCAATTAAGCTACCATCACAGATGATTTTCTCATTAGGAGAAACCTTATTTTCTTGTAATGCGATAAGTGCCTGAATGGTTTTGAACATGGAACCTGGTGCATAGGTCGCTTGAAGAGGTCTGTTATATAAGGGTTTCAGTGAATCGTTCATGATACTAGGACCATACTCTGATAGGTTTCTTCCACTCAAATGATTCGGATCATAAGAAGGAGCCGAAACCATTGCTAATATATCTCCTGTTCTGGGGTCAATAGCCACCATACTTCCGACTTTACCATCAAGCAATTTTTCAGCATAAGCCTGAAGCTCCGAATCTATTGTTAGCTGAATACTTTGACCAGGAACGGAAGCAGTATCATATTCTCCATCTTTGAATTCTCCTTTGACAACCCCTTGTACGTTGACGATTTTGTATCGTACTCCACGCTTACCACGAAGTTTGTCTTCATACTGTTTTTCAATGCCAACTTTACCAATGTAATCTCCACCTTTATAATAGTTGGTAGTGTCGCGATTGATCTCACTTCTACTTACTTCTGCGATATAACCTAGTGTATTGGCCAGAATGCCCTTTTCGTAGCCTCGTACTGTTCTAGGAAGTGGATAGAACCCAGAGTACTTTACCAATTGATCCTGAATTCTTGCAAAATCCTCATTGGGAATCTGTTCTACAAACTTGGATGACAGAATGCTGGAGTATCTGCGAGCTTTATCGTATTTGGCGACAAAAGCTGCATGATCAATCTCTAAAAGCTCCATGATAGCTGTTGAATCTTCCAGATCAACTTCCTTAGGAACGATCATTAAATCATAGACAGGCGTATTGTAAACCAATAAGTCTCCATCTCTGTCATAAATCAATCCCCTAAACGGGTAATCAACGATTTTTTGAAGGATGTTATTTTGTGCAGCTAATTTGTAGTCATCATCTATTACCTGAATGGAAAACAGCCTGATAGAGAATACCAGTGCTATGAAAAGTATCAATCCTTGTATGATGAAACTGCGTGCGTTCATATTCTTCTTGTTTTTGGAGCAATTAGAAAACTAAGTGCAAATACTATCAGGAAGCTATAGCATGCACTGTAGAACACTTTTACAAACAAAAATCCAAGTGAATTAAATCCCCCATTTTCAATAGAGAAGATAATTGCATGATGAACGAAAATAAGTGGATATAAGTATTTGACAGATCCCCAAAGTCCAAGTTCATTCCATGACAACTGGATGTCATCGTCTGAATGGTCAATGGTAATGTCAAACCAAAAGTCTTTTACAAACGCAATTAAAATAGTGGCTGAAGCATGTATGCCGGGAGTATTGGAAAAAATATCGACAGTTAATCCGGTGAAAAAGGCCACAGTCATTCCGATACTTCTACTTAATCCATAAGGAAGGAAAAGAATGAATCCTACATAGAAGAAACCAAACGCACTATCAAACAAAACTAACTTATAGAGAAATGGTATCTGAAGTATCAGAAATACCAAAAGATTAAGTGCCTGTTGAGGATAATTAATTCTTAGCATTAGTCTTTGATCGCTTCAAGTTGCAAACTGTCTTGTTCCTGTATGAGTATGTTTTCTATAACAAATACATAGCTCACCGAACTGAAATCAACGGATAAGTCGATTTTAGCTTCGTAAAACACATCATTGTCTTCCAAATTAATAGTAGCGATGGTTCCTAACATGATGCCCTCAGGAAATATGGAATTGTAACCAGATGTAATCACACTATCTCCTACTTGAATAGGAATATGCCTGGGAACATACTTCAAATCAGCTTGTAAAGGTGAATCTCCATCCCATTGTACCGTACACAAGGTATTGGTTCGGACGATATCACTAGAGATCATCAAGTTTCTATGTAATAGTGACGTTACGGTAGAAAAGTTACCTGAAGCTGATTTTATTTGACCTACGACTCCAGCTCCAGACACTACACCCATTCCGGGTTCTATACCTTGATTGAGACCAGCATCTAATGTCATATAGTTCATAGACCGGCGAAAAGTGTTGTTGATCACTTTTGCCTTTCTAAAGACGTACCGTTCCTTGGAAGAATCAAGCTCAACCTTACCTAGTGACTGATTAGCCAATTGCTCACGAAGTAATTGGTTTTCAGCGACTAAGTGATCGTTGATCTGCTTGAGTTGAAAGTAGTTTGTGGTATTACTGGTTAATGAATTGATCGACGCCACCAGGGAGTTAGATGAATTCAAAAATGCAGCGTTTGGCCTTTTGTTATAGGCGATAATCAACCAAGCACAAACCCCTTCCAATAACAGAAATAACCCGAAGGTTCTAAACCGATAAAGGAAGTTGAGAAGGTTTTGCATTCAAATATTATGTCATTAAGACTGGCTTGTATTGATTTAGGTTTTTAAGTGCAAGGCCTGTACCTCTTACTACTGCTCTCAATGGATCTTCTGCTATATGGATAGGCAATTTTGTTTTCATAGAAAGCCTCTTGTCAAGACCTCTAAGCAAAGCTCCACCACCAGTCAGATAAATACCATTATCATAGATATCAGCAGAAAGTTCCGGAGGAGAAATCTCCAAGGCTTTCAGAACTGCTTCCTCAATTTTTGAAACTGACTTATCAATTGCGAAAGCAATTTCTGAGTAAGAAATCTTGATAACTTTTGGAATACCTGTCATTAAATCACGTCCTCTGATTTCATAATCCTCTGGTCCGTCATCCAATTCCGTAAGAGCAGATCCTACTTCTATTTTAACACGTTCAGCTGTTCTTTCTCCAATTAGAAGGTTGTGCTGACGTCTCATATAATCTAAGATGTCTTTGTTGAAGCTATCCCCAGCTACACGAATAGATTGATCACAAACAATACCACTCAAGGCGATAACAGCAATCTCTGTAGTACCACCTCCAATATCAACGATCATTGATCCAATAGGCTGCTCGATGTTGATACCGATACCCACTGCAGCAGCAATTGGCTCGTGAATCATGTATACTTCTTTTGCTCCAGCGTGCTCAGCAGAGTCACGTACCGCTCTTTTTTCCACTTCAGTGATACCAGAAGGGATACAGATTACCATTCTGTGAGATGATGGCATCCAATTCTTCTTACCATTGTCGATCATTTTGATCATCCCTCTGATCATATGCTCGGCAGCGTGGAAGTCAGCGATCACACCGTCCTTAAGTGGTCGGATGGTTTTGATATTTTCGTGAGTTTTCTCATGCATCTGCATCGCCTCACGTCCTATTGCCAAAACCTTGTTATTGTGCTTGTCTATAGCAATGATCGAAGGTTCATCCACCACAATCTTATCTTTACTGATAATCAAAGTGTTGGCTGTACCAAGGTCAATTGCTATATCGCTATTGAAGAAATCGAAAAAACCCATGTTCTACTCGCTGTGTGTTTTGTTGGGAAAGCTACGAATTTAATATGTAAACTGTAGTTATACTAATGTTTAAAATGACGTGTACCTGTGAACACCATTGCCATGCTGTGTTCGTCACAATAATCGATTGATAATTGATCTTTTACAGATCCACCAGGTTGGATTACTGCTTTGATTCCAGCTTTGTCTGCTATCTCCACGCAATCAGGGAATGGGAAGAAGGCATCAGAAGCCATTACTGCTCCATTCAAATCAAAGCCGAACTTCTTAGCCTTTTCAATAGCCTGCTCTAATGCATCTACACGAGAAGTTTGCCCAACACCACTTGCAAACAATTGTCCATTGTTAGCCAGTATAATAGTGTTTGATTTTGATTGCTTACAAATCTTAGATGCAAAGATCAAACTGTCAATTTGCTCTTGTGTAGGAGCAACCTTAGTCACGACTTTTAGGTCTTTTGCACTGTCAGTAATGTGATCGTAATCCTGAACGAGCGTGCCATTCAGCATACTCTTATGAATTTTCTTTCTATCCCATCCTTTTTTAAGGACAAGTAGTATTCTGTTTTTCTTTTGTTTTAAAACCTCTAAAGCTTCTTCGCTGAATGCTGGAGCAATTAAGATTTCGAAGAACAATGAGTTCATTTCTTCTGCAGCTTCTTTGGTTACTTCTTTATTGGTAACCAATACACCACCGAATGCAGAAATAGTATCGGCCTGGAATGCTTTCTGATAAGCAGTTTTTACGTCAGATCCAGTTGCTACTCCACAGGCATTGTTGTGTTTAAGAATGGCAAAAGCAGTTTCTTCACTAAACTCACCAATTAATTGAATTGCAGCTTCAATGTCAACAAGGTTGTTGTATGAAATCTCTTTGCCATGAATTTGATCAAAGTAAGATTCAGTCTCTTGATAGAATACTCCTTGTTGGTGCGGATTCTCTCCATATCTCAATACTTTGCCATTTCTTGCACTTGTCTTGAATGAAGGAACAAGCCCATCACCATTCATGTAGTTGAAAATAGCTGAGTCGTAGTGAGATGAAGTATCGAAGGCTCTTGTTGCGAAGAGCTTTCTGTCTTCAATGGAAGTCTCACCTTTTTGATCTTGTAAGATCTGAAGAAGATCTCCATAGTATTCTCTTGAGGAGACAATCAAAACATCTTTGAAGTTTTTAGCTGCTCCTCTGATCAAAGCGATTCCTCCAATATCGATTTTCTCAATAATGTCTTCTTCGCTAGCACCACTTGCTACAGTTTCCTCGAAAGGATACAAATCAACAATTACCAGGTCTATAGCTGGAATGTCAAACGTTTCTTTTTCCTTTTGGTCACCTTCATGGTCTCTTCTGTGTAAGATTCCACCGAATACTTTTGGGTGAAGGGTTTTAACTCGACCTCCGAAAATAGAAGGATAATCTGTAACATCTTCTACTGCTGTTACTGGGACATTCATCTCTTCGATGAAGCTTTGTGTACCACCAGTTGAATAGATTTTCACTCCCAATTCGTTCAATTGCTCCACGATTGGGGCCAGTCCATCCTTGTAAAAAACTGAAATTAACGCTGATTTGATCTGTACTTTGCTCATGTGCCTGAAAATAAGCTGCAAAGCTACAGATATCTTACTTTTTAGACATGTATTCCCGAATGTAATCCTCTGCGATTTGCGGAAAATATTTGTGTTCTAGCTGATGTATCTTCTGTGCCAACGAATCTGGAGTGTCTTCTGTGCTAATATCACAGCTTGCTTGAAACAAAGTGCGGCCCTCATCATAATTTTCATTTACCAGGTGAATGGTGATCCCCGACTGTTTTTCTTTATTGGCTATTACGGATTCATGCACATGTGATCCGTACATTCCTTTACCTCCATAGGAAGGCAATAGGGCAGGGTGAATATTGATGATTTTATCTGGATATTCTTGGATCAAGTATTCAGGTATTTTCCATAAAAACCCAGCAAGGATGATGAAGTCTACAGTTTCCAATTGAGCTAAAAACTCATCAGATGTGAATTCTGATCTGTTGAAAACCAATGAAGGAACGTCAAACTTTTTAGCTCTTTCCAGAACGTAAGCATCGGCCTTGTTACAATAGACCTTGCAAACATTCATTCCGTCTACTTCTTGAAAATGTTTGATTAATTGTTCGGCATTGGTACCGCTGCCTGAGGCAAATACTGCAATATTTATGTCCATGATTTGAGTAGGATCATGCTAATTAGACCTGATATAATAATTAAATCCGTAAATCTAATGAGACTCTGGTAATCCTTTTGGCGATCTGCGTAAATGAGTTTGTAAATAAACCAAATGAAAATTGGCAATAAAGCCATAAAGTAGTATCGTACCAACCAAATGTCGATAGTGATTAAGAAAGAAATTAGAAAAGCACCACTTATTCCAATAGCCAGATAGATAAATGCTTTGGCTCCTCTGATCCCAAAAATGACTGGCAGACTTTCTATTCCAAATTTGGAGTCTCCCTTTACATCTTCCATATCCTTAAGTACTTCCCTTATGAGTATAATAGCCATGGCAAATGAGGCGTAGATATAAACGAGGACTTCATTTCTTGCCAGGTAAATGCAAACCATCAATAAGGTTAATCCGGTTAAGAAAGCAATAACCACATTTCCAATTATAGTGATTCTCCTTAATTGATTGGAGTAATACCATAAGAAGAAGGATGAAAATATGTGCACCACACCTATTTTAGGGTTAAGATAAAAGCCAAGAGCGATAGCACCGACGGTTAACACAAAATGGGCGAGTAGCGCTAGACGTCTTCTCATTAACACCCCGATGACCACTTTGTCTGGTCGGTTGACCATGTCAATCTTCTGATCGTAGTAGTCATTGATAATATAACCTCCTGCAGCGATCATTACGGTGCTTACGACCATCATTAAAAAACCTTTGCTGGTGAGCTGGTTTAGCTTTTGAGGGTACTCTGATACGAGAAAAAAGGCAGTGAGGTATTGCGTGGCCCCAATGATTAATAGGTTGGGGATACGGCTGGCAATAAGGAATCCTACGAAATCATACCTGATTAATCGCTTCATTTCTTGTTCAAGCTAGCGATTTGCTTGGATAAAAGCTTATAAACCTGATACTTATCCTCATCATCTTTCAATATTGACAAATGTTGGTCTAAAATATTCTGATCTCCACGAATAGCCGGTCCGGTTTGTGCATTTTTAGCTGAGATATTAACGGCTTTGGTAACCGTTTCTTGCATCAGGTGCTCAATATCGGATAGGTCCAGTTGGGCATCGCTGAGAATATTTTCAGCAATGGCATACAGATGATTTGTGAAGTTACAAGCAAATACTGCTGCTAAATGAACTTTCTTACGATCCTCAGAACTTACTCGTTTTACTCTTGGACTAATTGCCTGAGCTGCAGTTTCTATAATCTCTGTGACTTTATCGGAATTACCTTCCACAAATACTGGTACAGACTCAAAATCAACTTCTTGCGCTTTGGTAAATGTCTGGAATGGATAGAGTACTCCGTAAGACTCCAGGTTGGAGAGTAAATCAATAGGCTGTGATCCCGATGTGTGAACGATAACAACATGTTCAGGAAAAGCCAATCCTTTTATCACTTCAGCAATGTTTCTGTCTGGAACAGAAAGGATGATTAAATCACAGCTTAGACCATGGATGTTTTTAATCTCAATGGCTTCACAGTTTTTTATAGATAGATCTTTGATTAGCTGCTGAGCCTTGTTCAAATCCCGACTGACTATATAGCGAAGAGAAACAGTAGCAGAGTCATTCAGCTTTTTGGCCAAATGACTTCCTACGTTTCCAATACCTACAATTGCTACGCTCAGTGACATTATTCCATTCCTTTGTCACGCATCTTTTGGAACTCGGTGTATCTGCGAGAGATAGCGATTCCAAAACCAATCACAAGAAGCAAGGTTCCTAACCATAAGACGTTGATCCATGGTTTTGCGACAGCTTCTATGATGATCCAGTCTTTTTGCGTGGTGCTGAGCCCGAAAACAAAACTGTTTTCATCAGGATTGATTGATTGAATAGTGATTCGAGAAGCCAAATCATTGACTACATCAGGGATTCTTCCAGCCATCTTGTCTTTGATCACATAAATTGGCTCTGCGGTGTAGGTCTGATATTCTCCTTGTATTTCGATAAGTGCTTTCACCGCGATATCTTCAGGGCCAAGTTTAATTCCCGGAACATTTCTAAGTGGTTCTATATTAATAAACTCAGCTACATAATCATTGATGAAGAATTGAGATCCAGGAGAAACAGTTATTTCCTCAATCTCACTCCATTCGATCTCTTGATCAGGATCAGGGAATGTTCTTACGTGAGTATACAAATCGGCAGATAAAGTCCTGTCGATGTCAGGAGAATAGACATTGCCCATTTGCTCATTCATCTGAAGACGTGGGTAAAGCGTAAAGTCTTTGCCATTCTCATCTTCAAAGATTACTTCGAAGTAGCTGTTCTCCGCATTGATGATATTGATAGTATCGCCAACATTGAGTTCATGGCCTGTGCTAGAAATGGTATTTCTGCCAATGATTAATTTTCGAGCATCCACAGCATCACTAATGTCATTCAAGTCCACATAGCCATATTCAGTGGTCAGTTTCCTCAATCCTCTATAGATCATTTTGTAATCAGCCATCTGCCTTGGCTCGTTTACAAAAAGAAGCAGATTGTTTTGATTTACCTCATCTGGAAACTCCTTACTCCAAAGAAGTCCAGTGTTGTTCATGGATAAAATCTTGGAATAACCAGAGCTGAACAATACTCCTATCAACATCATAGCTACACCAATATGAGCAACAGCTCCTCCTGAAAGTTTGATGTTGGATTTGGCAACAGAAATGAAAATTTTCAGATTAGCAACGATGGAATAAACCGATGCAGTTAATAATAACAGGTACCAAATATTTTGAACCTTAGCTACCATGAATATTACTGCAGAGGCGACAAGTGATAAAATGATCGGTGCTGCTAACTCTTGCTTTAGCTTGCTCTTGTCCATTTTGGTCCACCAGAAGAACTGACCAGTTCCTGAGAGCACTGCTAATAATATGGCGAAATAGAGCTGGAATTGAGTGTAAAACTCTACCTGATCTGCAGGGGGTGCTAGGTTAGATGATCCACCAAATGCTTCTACAATTTCATTCCATACAGGAATAGAAGTTGGAATAATCACCTGGAAAGCCATCAAGCAAAGCACCGTTGCTCCCATGAAGATCCAGAATTCTCTAGAATATGCGGATGTTTCTTCTTCAGTACTAGGGATTTTCTTCCAAACTCTTGCAGCTACAATTACCGAAAGAATGATAAATACGAACAGATAGATTAATAACTGCCCAGATAATCCTAAGTCAGTAAAAGAGTGAACCGAAGCATTCCCCAATACCCCACTTCTTGTAAGGAAAGTTGAGTATACAATTAAAATGTATGTAGCTAGAATTAGGATGATCGAAGATTTCAGAGCCACATTACTTTTTCGGAAAGCAATCATCGTATGGAGTGCTGCTACCAAAACTAACCATGGCACATACACGGCATTTTCCACAGGATCCCAGTTCCAATATCCGCCAAAGTTCAATGTTTCGTAAGCCCAGTAGGCGCCCATCAAAATCCCAACACCAAGTATGGCTGCTGAGAATTGTGCCCATGGAAGAGCTGGGCGTATCCATTCTTTAACTCTTCCAGTCAGCATTCCTGCGATGGCGTATGCAAATGGGATTACAGTTGTTGCAAAACCTAAGAATAATGTAGGAGGGTGTATTACCATCCAGTAATTCTGAAGTAGCGGGTTCAATCCTCGACCATCCTCAGGAATAAAGTCAGGTTGCATGGTGAAAATTGGATCATTCAGTACATCTCTCAATAGCAAGAATGGAGAACTGCCTATTTTAATATCTAATCCCGGAATTACTACACCCATAATCATACTCACTAGAAATACTTGTGTGAAAGTGAATACCGCCATCATGGAGTCACGCCATGATTTATTCGTATGAATCAATATCAGGCCAAGTATGGCATTCCAAAACATCCATAACAAGAAGGAACCTTCCTGGCCATTCCAGAAACTTGAGATCTGATAATAAATAGGAAGTATTTTGGAGGTGTAGTTGTATACGTAGTGATACTCAAACATATGGCCTGAGATCATTAGGAAGAGTGTGATCACTATTCCAAATATGGCGATGGCATGTACGTAAAAGGCTCCCTTTGCAAAGCGAGCCCATGAGTTGTTTTTGTCGTTGATATTCTTGGCAAATGCGTAAGTCGCTACTAAAGACGATATGAATGCCAGTATGACTAGAATATGCCCGAGGTTTCCCGGAAAGTAATGGATCATGTGTTAAGTATTTACTCCCTCTTCTTGGTATTTAGAAGGGCACTTAAGTAATATTTTGTCAGCTACGAATTTGCCATTTTGATATCCGCCTACCACTACCACTTGCTCAGATCTCAAGAAGTCTGTAGGCATTGGATTAGGATGGTAAACGATTTGAGTTTCATTGTTATCATCCACCATTTGAAATTTGAATGACATCATGTCTGGGCTTGGCTCAATACCAATGACATTGCCACTTCCATCTTTTGGAAGTTTACCTACCACATGAATTTTGTTGTCATTGCCTTTAGATGCCATTTCCTGAGCATCTTCAAAAGTTACATAGGCGCTAGCATCACCGGCAGTAGACATGATCACAATGATCGCTACAGCAATGATGAGAATTCCGAAAATGTGACTCTTTTTCATTTGTTTCAGTATTTGCTGAGCATCATGCTCACTTGTTTTTGATCTCGTCTTCTAGTTTATCCAGTTTCTTGTCTACTCTCCATAGGTACAGGAAGAAGCCAATCAACAGGATCAATATTAT
>CAXEKM010000513.1:0-4122 GCA_963996645.1 uncultured Marinoscillum sp. | reverse complement strand
ATTCCAGGTTTTCATAGGTTCGCTCTCTTGATTTGAGAAGTAATATTTCCTGGCTTACATTCTTTTTCTCATTGATAGCTTCTTGCAGTTCTTGAGTTAAGTGATCCAATCTAAATGAAGAGACGGATCGTAAACTCGGGTATTTTATTTCAATATGATCAATCCATGCTAGAGCGAGACTGTTTTCAAATTTCTTAATGATTGCGTCATTGCTAGACTCTTCTTCCAGAAGCGTGGAAATGATTTTTCGCTGTTCTGAGCTAAAGGCCAAATCAATTTTATGATATTCAACCAGTGCGTCAAATTGCTCGGTAAGTTCTTTCGAAACTTTTTCCTGTTCTACCTTACCAAGTAAAATGCTTCTAACCTGTTTTTCGGAGATGTATCTACTCCACAGCTGCATTTGTGTTGGTATTTTCTCCAGGAAAGTAATCAGCTTTCCTAAATGAGCTACATAGCTGTGTCGGTCAAAGTTTTTAGCCGGAAGAATATCATTTAAAGTTCTAATGGATTTGGTCAGTAGAATACACTTCAGAGCTAACTTTTGATAAAAGAACCAGTTTTGTATATCTATCTTCCGATAGGTTTTTGGAAAGTCTTGGAGCCAATTTGTGGCTTCTATTTGAGAGACAATGTGTTCATAATTGAGGCGATTGTCAATCTTATTCATCAAGATCTCAAGGCCTTCTTTATTGCCTTTAAGTTCATTAGATACCAGAACTCTTGTTACAAAGATTTTGTCTGCAGAAAATAGTCTCCATCTGATCCAGCTAAATAGTCCTTTCCTTGCTTTAATAGCATGTTCCAGAGATTCCTGAAACCTTCCAAGTTCTTCTGATTTTAAAGAAATCTCTGCACCTGGACCTTTAAAACATTGAAGCATGGTGCGTTCCATTGTGGAAAGCCACTGTTGATCCTCCTTCGGATCATTTTCTATCATATGCTGGTAGTATTGATATACCAGATCATTGTCCAGATTAGACTTTAGCTGACCCAGATCTTCTATGTGTGTCAGGAAGTGTAAGCAACTCTCAAAATCTAAAGGAGAAGCACTAAATGATTTTGATTCTTCTTTTAGTGAGGAATTGAATCCTTCGAGCTCATTGACAATATCTTTGATCTTGATGAGATCCTGAGTAGTAAAATCAGCAAATGATGGCCCTTCATTCCAAAAGGATTCGTTATGAGTGAATCGACGATGATAATCCAAATATTGAGAGAGGCTTTTTAGAAACTCTGGAACCACATCGTAAGTATATTGACGATATTCTTGGTTCAATGAAATAGAGGGCTCATCTGGATTCGAAGTTAGGTAGAGCTCCTTAATCGACTTGCCGCACTCTTCTTCATCAAAAAGTGCTTTCTTAAATTCCTCTAGTTCCTCAACTATCTGATCAATCTTTCTACTTGCTTGTATGAAACTTCGTTCAAGCTGGATGGCATCAAAACCATTATTTTTTTGCCTATAATCGTCCAAACTATCTACTTGACGGGCTATTTGCTCAAAAATGCTCTTTCGGTCATTTTTGAAATCGTGAACCAGGCCGATGAAGTCATGAAGTTCCAGTTTTTGTAGGCGCTGGTAAACCACATCAAGGGCAGCCCTCTTTTGACATACGAGCAATACATTTTTACCCCTGGCGATGTAATCACTTATCAGGTTACATATCAATTGAGACTTTCCGGTGCCGGGAGGTCCTTGCACAGTCAGTGAATTACCTTTTTTTACCAGTTTCAATGCATGCTCTTGAGAAGCATCCATATCAAATGGCGTGAATGTGGTTTCTTCTTTTACCTGATCAGAAAAGCGAATATTTTGATTCTCCTCCGGATCATCTTTTACTCTTGCGCTGAAGAATTCAGATATATCCTTGATAGAGTTATCTCCAAGTAACTTCAGGTAATCTGGCATTAAATAAGAGCCAGCCTGAGGGAAGATGCCCAATACAGCTTCTGGGTGAAGTTTGATGACTCCACTTTTTTCTAACGAATCGTACTGTGCCTTTTTATAGTTACTAAAGACCTGAAGTTTATCCATGAAGTTCTGCTGGTTGAAATTGAGTTCCAGGTTACTCTCTTTCAATATTTCATATAGCTGCGTTCTGAATACTGTACTGTCTGAGTCTAAATCATTGAGAACTGCTTCAATCAATTCTTCATCAAGCTGCGTATCATTGTAATGGGCATAACCCAAAAGGAATGTCTTGTTGAAAGTGATGTTGACGTCTTTACGCTGCTCGAGGTACCATGCTTGTTTTTCTCGTGTCAATGAAACCGGGAAGAATATTAGAGGACATCTTACAAGTGTACCATCGCTGAATTTGCCTCTAACGAAGGGCCAACCTACGTATAAATCTTTGGCGCCCCTTTCTTGAAATATGAAGTTTTCGATTCTAGATATTTTGCGAAGCTTTTGACTATTGGCATTGACCACACTATCACGTGCATCAAATTCATCACAAAGCTTGATCTTGTCCTTTTTAGCAATCAGTTGTTCTATCAGATGAAAACTAGGATGCCCAGCAGAAAAGTCAAGGTCATGCAAATCCAGAAATTGATCAGATATAAGCCGTAGTAATAAGAGGGATCGATTATTTCCGGAGAGATTGGTTAACCTACGTAAATAAGTCTTCAGTATTTTCTCCATAAGAAGTCCATCACGGATTCAACGAAAGATAGGGATATATTTTTTTATAAATGCTGTCATTCAGAATCTTTATGGATTTAATCTGAGCAACAGAATCTAGTTGACCTCTCTGTACACGATAGTTATAAATAGCCTTCGCTAAGTTGTAATCTATATATGGGTGCTGATAGAGATGTTTCAATGAATCGGTATTCAAGTTTATTTTGACAAGATGCTCGGTTTCAATATATGATTGATCTATAATTTTTTCTATTACCAGGCTATCTAAACCGTAAACGTCGTGTAGTTGTTCAGTAGTATAAAATCCGCCTAGTCGATTCCTGAATTTGACAATCCGTTCAGATAATACAGGTCCAATTCCACGAATTTTTTGGAATGTTTGAGCATCAGCATGATTTAAATCAAACTTAGTGACTTCTTCTTTTGGGCGTTCAAATGATGGTTTGTCGGTTTCAGAAACTTCAATTTCTTCAGGCAAATCAATAAAGCTCCAAAGTGAAGTGACCAATTCCTGATCAATACCGTAAATTTTTCTCAAGTCTTTTTTGATCTCAAAACTGCCACCCTTGGATCGATAAGATGTGATGTTATAAGCTGATTTGGAGGTGAATCCTAATCGCTGTAAATCTTCTTTGTTGGTCAGGTTTGGATTAAATGTAAATCGCTCAAATTCCTTCTTTTCAGTAAATGAGGTGGTTTTTTCTTTTTTTATCAGGGATTCTTCGATCTGTTTAGCCCATTGATCTAATTTATCTTGATCCGCACTGAACCTTTTGTCTAAATTATTGGTAGACATTAAGAATAGTCTGGGAATAATCACAGTCAAGAATAAAATCAGGATTAAGATGAGAGTACCATTGGCCTCTGATCTGGTGAATCCAAGAGCATCAATAATCCACTGGCGAATGAGTCTTAGCATGAAACCGCTATTTAGAACCAAAATAAATAGATTTTATGATAAATGTCATTCGGTTCTTAAATCTTGCGTTATTATTTTTGCAAACTATAAATTTTGAAGAGTAAGGTCTTAAGTAGATGTATAGCAACTTTAGAGCGATAGGTATTTCTTACAAAAACACTCCTTTGGATGTGCGAGAGGCAATTGCTTTTGATGAAAATCAAACAAAGCAATTTCTTGTGCAAGCTAAAGAGGTGCTTGGATTGGAAGAAGCTTTGCTCTTATCTACTTGCAATCGTACAGAGATCTACTTTGTAGCTTCTGATGAAGTATCGGAGAGACTTGCCTCCTTTGTGGATGTTTTCCATGGAGTAAGTACTTCGAATCCTTCGGCTTCTTATTTCAATAAAATGGATCAGGAGCAGGCTACTCGTCACCTCTTCAATGTATCTCTTGGACTCGAATCAATGGTTCTTGGAGATATCCAAATCACCAATCAAGTAAAGAAGGCTTATCAGTGGTCTGCAGATGAGCAAATGGCGGGTCCTTTTTTACACAGATTGCTTCACACTATTTT
>CAXEKM010000512.1:0-1950 GCA_963996645.1 uncultured Marinoscillum sp. | reverse complement strand
CGGGGAGCTAAGAATTCTAAATTGAGAGGAGGACTTGTTGTTTTTCAGTTTGCGACTTCCATTGTCTTAATCATCTGTACCATCGTAACCTATCGTCAGATGGAGTTCATTTTGCACAAGCAAATTGGATTTGATAAGGATCAATTAGTCATGATTCAGGGAGCTAATACACTTGGAAATAAAGCAGAAGCTTTTCAAAACGAGTTGAAGAAGCTTTCTTCTGTAGAAAATACTTCGCTTACCAGCTATTTGCCAATAAACGGGACTAAGCGAGATAATAACTCTTTTTGGAAGGAAGGTCGTCAACAAGAAGATCAGGCAGTTATGTGTCAGAACTGGCGAGTGGACGAAAATTATATTTCCACCATGGGAATGAAATTGGTTTCAGGGCGAAACTTTCAACCAAATCTGGCTACTGATGCTAATGCCATAATAATCAATCAAAGTATGGCCAGGGAATTGGCATTGGAAGAGCCAGTAGGAAAAAAAATCACCAATGGTTATGAACCAACCTATCATGTGATTGGCGTCATGGAGGATTTTCATTTTGAGACTTTCAAAACTGCTGTTGGCCCTCTCAGTTTAACCTTGAGACATACGGGAGAAGTGATTGTTGTGAAATTTCAATCAGAAAATACTGATGTCATGTTGAGTCAGGTGGAGCAGATTTGGGATGAGTTTATGCCAAATCAGAGCATTCGATACACCTTTATGGATGACAGCTATGCGAGAATGTATGCTCAGGTAAGTAGGACAGGTAAAGTTTTTACACTGTTTGCAGCCTTGGCAGTAATTGTAGCTTGTTTAGGTTTGTTTGCCTTGTCTGCATTCATGGTGGAGCAGCGTGGCAAGGAGATCAGTGTGAGAAAAGTGCTAGGAGCCAGTTTGATGCAAGTATTTGGTTTGCTTACTTCCAATTTCATCAAACTAATTCTCATTGCAGTGATTATTGCTCTGCCAATAGGTTGGTATTTGATGGACAACTGGTTGGCTGATTACAAATACCATGTCAGTATTACATGGGATGTTTATGTCATTGCAGGTCTAATTTCTTTAATCATTTCACTCATTACTATAAGTTCTGAATCGCTTAAAGCAGGATTGATGAATCCGGTTAAAAAACTTAGATCAGAATAGTTGATCACATAAATTGACTAAACACATTGAAGCACAATAGCAGGAAGGCTACAGAGACCAGTATTCTGTGATAATTAAGGTTGTCAATTTTCATGCTGGTGATGGATAGCGCTATCCCGGCTAACCTGAAATAGTTTTCATTTTGATGGTCTTCAATGAAGAAAAAGGATAGCAGGATTTGACTCAGAAATAGTAAACTGAAGGATAAGAATATGACTTTCTTATTGCTTAGAAAAACGGTCAAATAGTTTCCTGCTTCTTTTTTGTGTGGAAACAACAGTACGCAGATGATGAAAATTAAGAATGGGGTGGAGATGGATAGGAGAAAATGAAGCATGCTCGTTGCTACATGATAATTACGGCTCCATGATCCCCACCAGATATCGATCAAAAACAAGAAGGAAAACAGTGTCCATAGAAATTGAATCAGTGACAAGTCCTTGATTCTTGCCCTGAGCATCATAGACCAACCCACAAAGAAAACAGTGATGACATATCCATAAATCATCGAAATGAAAATGGTCAGATGCTCCACTTTAGAGTAATTCTCGGAGCCATAGATAAACCGATGATCTATATTCAGCAAGTTTCTGACAATGATGATGAATACACTCGCAATACCTATTGTAATTAATGCTTTGTAAAGTGTCTTGTTTTGACTTGCTATTCCCGCCACGCATATAAACATTCCTACTACTTGAAACACGTGGTTCTCCAGGCGAACAGTCATTGCAAAATCATACACAATGAACAAGAGCAAGCTTGCGTACAGCTTGACCCGATGGGTAAAGTACACAGTAGATAGCGTATTCG
>CAXEKM010000511.1:0-8589 GCA_963996645.1 uncultured Marinoscillum sp. | reverse complement strand
TTTGGTGTAAAACTAACTTATTGATAGTCAGTGGTCAATACCACAAAATAGGGATTTACATCCTCACATCTTCTTCAAAGTCGATTGGTACTTTCTTTACATATCCATATAAACCAACCTTGATATATCCTTTGTAATGAACTCTAACGGGTTTGCCTCCAAGCACGGAGATAATTCCATTTAATAATCCCAGATCACGAATATTGAATGATGCTTTCAATGGAACAGAGAAGTAGTCATTGGCTGGAATTTTGAATTTCATGTCCTGATCTATTTTACCTACTATACGATCATCCACTTCAATGTCGATCATCACTTGTTTCAACTTGATGCTTTGATCATTTGGATTATAGAATTTGGCATTCGCCGAAAGCACTGCTTCTTTGCCAGTCACTTTACTGACTTTGACATTTTCCATGGCAATGAATTCCGGTTCCTGATCTGGACGGCCACACTGAGTAAGAAGTAAAACAGCTATAAATGGAAGGATGAAATGTCTCATAATTGCGAAAATAATTAACTAACGATACTTATAACATCTATTGTGCCAATTGGCTCGATGTTATGCATTAATTAACCGCAATGCTTCTCTACGGCTAAGGGAATGCAGCTCAGTTGTATCGCAAAACTGGACTACCCAGGTAGGGTTGGTTTTGCCATATTCACGAAGTGCCCAACCAATAGCTTTGTTGAGAAAGAACTCTTTGGTATCCTTCAAATGGTGAATGCAATGGGAGAGGCGCTCTGTATTGGTTTGGTCTTTATACTTCAGCTGAAAAATGAGGGTACAGCGCTGTAGCCAAAGGTTATCAGAAGCTATCCATTCTTTGATTTTTGCGTCAATCAATTCTGGATGTGCTTTGAAAAATGGGCCCATTAAATTGACTGCAATGAAGTCTACCGTATCCCACCAGGATTTATGCGTAACCATCCATTCGTAAAGTTCGATATCAGTTTTTGCGATGTTACGTTGGTATTTTGCACACAGGTCTAATCCGAAGTGATGGAATTCTCTTTGATCCTGATTCCATAATTCACGAATGATCTCGGGAAGTTCTTCTTTGGTAGGTAAAGTTTCTCGGGTTAGAAGATGTTTGGAAATTGTTCTTCTTACTGGGGATTTAATGCCGAAATGTTCGAATAAGCTCTTTAAATAAGCTTTTTGCTGATGCGCAATATCTGCATTGGCATATTCAGAATAGATGGACTGGAGCTCTTCTACGTAGGGATTCAACACATGATTTGCTCAAAGAAACCACCAATTTGCTTCTCACGATCCACAAAATGTATCTCCAGAATCCAATGTCTTCTGTTGCCATTGGCGTCTTTGGCCATCATGTCATTGTGATTGTCCGGATGTACGTAAAGTTGGTATTTGTCTGGCTCGATACGCTCATGTGGAAACTTGCCAATAAGATGTCCACCGATTTCTCCTCCAAATTCCCAGCCCAATCGTTCTGCAAGGATTTTGAGGTATTTGTAGAATTCAGCACCGGTAATGTAGGTGTGTTGAAGGTACCATTCCTGAGCTTCGTACCAGGCGTCTTCAATGTCCTGCTTAAGCGTATTCTTATCTTCATCATCTCCGATGACATAAGTTCTGCCATAATCCGCTTCGAAATCTTCGAAAATAGGACCAAAATCAACGAATACAATATCGTCTTCCTGAATGGTAAGATTTGGTGGATTTTCATCATATGGATGAAGGGTATTTGCTCCAGCTCTCACAATACGCTTATGCCAGTATTTTTCAATACCATACATTCTTTTGGCAAGATCGAAAATCTCCTGATTGACTTCTTTTTCAGTCTTTCCAGGAGCAATGATGTTTTCGTTCTCAACGGCAAGAAAAAGTTGCTCAGCTTTCTGTTCAGCCTGGTCTAGCTTTGCCTTCACTTCGGACATACTCTCTTCATTCATCAATTGGTGACATGAAGATAGGAATAAAAACTTCAACAAAAGTTATTACTAGATTAACTTCAGATTATACCGGATTAAGCATGCAATCAATTCGCTGAATCTTCGAACAGGTGTTTAGCGTAGTGAATATTTAGCTCATCCATGTATGGTTGTATGTTATTTAACCTTTGGACAAAATCCTGATAATCCCTATTTTCAACCTTTGGAGACCATAATACTTCAGATAGAGCAATAGCACGAGGGTAAACCATGTATTCTGCATGTGGTCCGTCCAGAATATACTCGGTCCATACATTACACTGAGCACCTAATACATGTTTGGCTTGCTCTTCTGAAAGCTCCGCTGGAATAGGTTCGTAGCTGTATACTTTTTCAACTGTTGTCATCTGACCAGGGAAGGCAAGAGGTTCGCCTTCTGGACCTGCCTGATAGTAATCGAAGTAACACCATCCTGTTGGAGTCATGATCACATCATGATTTTGCTTAGCTGCTTCAATACCACCAGCTTCACCTCTCCAGCTCATGACAACAGCATTTGGAGCGAGGCCACCTTCCAGTATTTCATCCCAGCCAATCATAGACTTACCCTTTTCGTTCAGATATTTTTCCATTCGCTGTACGAAGTAGGACTGTAGTTCATGCTCATCAGCAAGACCTTCGTCTTCAATTCTTTTTTGACAATGTGGACATGTTTTCCATTTGTCTTTAGGTGCTTCATCTCCACCTATATGTACGTATTTACCTGGGAATAGTGGTAATACCTCGTCAAACACATCTTGTAAAAACTCGAATGTGGTTTCCTTTCCTGCACAGTAAATGTCCGGGAATACTCCCCATGTTTTCGAAGTAGCATAAGGTCCACCAGTACAACCTAAATGTGGGTAAGCAGTTAATGCAGCTAATGAATGGCCAGGCAACTCTATTTCAGGAACGACTGTTACCTGACGAGCTGCTGCATAAGCAACTACTTCCTTTACTTCTTCCTGGGTGTAGTATCCTCCGTATTTTTCTCCGTCATATTTTTCATTTTCACGATCGTGAGATGAAGCATGTCCTATGACCGTTCCATCTCTATAGGCAGCTTTCGTTTGAAGTTCAGGGTATTTTTTGATCTCAATTCTCCAGCCTTGATCTTCTGTTAGATGCCAGTGGAAGGTGTTGAATTTAAAATGAGACATCAAGTCTACATATCTTTTTACAAACTCAACAGGGAACATGTGACGTCCTACATCCAGGTGCATACCGCGGTAACCAAATCTAGGCTCATCCTGAATGGCTAATTGTGGAAGAGACTCTGCATTGTTTGATATGATTTGAATTAATGACTGAACACCGTAAAAAAGTCCGGCTGCTCCATCTGATTTGATGTTTACCTTATCTTCTGTAATATCAAGTGTGTAAGCTTCAGAATCGCTGCTGCCAGTCAAATTCAAATTAATGTCACCATCAGCATCTACTAATTCACTTTCGATTCCTTGAGCAGATAAATAGTCGGCCAAAAGCCCTGCTATTGCTAATGCTGATTCGTTGGTACCAGCTATACTTATCCTCTTTTTCAAAGTAAATACACCAGGTTTCATTTCTAATGAAGCTGGCTTTGGGAGAATAGTAGGTTCAGGAAGGACTTCCTGAGTTTTTGTACTTGCACATGAAAAAGTAACGGCCAAAAGAGCCAAAATGAATAGGTTTTTCATCACTTGATTATTAGGTCTGAGTGCTAAAACTAAGTAATCACATCTCAAAATCGGACATATATCCGCAAGTAAATTCATTGACAATGAGGATATTGATACTCCTTCAAATGCGCCTTGTAGAACAAATAAAGTTGTTCAGCTACAGACCTATGTCGTATAGCTATAATATTGTGCAGGTAAAAAAATCGAGATTATTTTTAAATCATGAGGGAACTACTGATCACACTAGCTATGATTTTGCAGCTAACCACTGCAACTGCACAATCTATTGATTTGGCATTTTGTATTGCCGCACCAACCAAAAAAGATGTGCCCCGCTTTGTTAAGTTTATTGATGAAGAGCTTGGACCAAACGGCATCAAAACACTCATTCTTCGAGTGGACTTTAATTACAAGTTTGAGTCTTATCCTAATCTGAGGGATGAGAATCCTTTGACCAAATCGGATATTAAAAAACTAGTTGTCGTTGCCAGGAAGCATGGAATAAACTTGATTCCTCAAATCAATTTGTTAGGGCATCAATCCTGGGCTGAAACGACCTATGCACTGCTTACGGAATATCCGGAATTTGATGAAACACCCAATGTGAAGATGCCTGAAAAGTATGAATGGCCAAATGATGATGGACTCTATTGCAGAAGTTACTGTCCGCTTCATCCAGAAGTACACAAAGTAGTTTTTTCACTCGTTGATGAAATTGTAGAGGTATTTGAAGCATCAGACTTCCACGCTGGAATGGATGAAGTGTTCTACATCGGCCATGAGCAATGTTCAAGATGTGCAGGTAAAGACAAGGCAGAGCTATTTGCGAATGAGGTCAATAAGATTAGTGATCATTTGGCCACGGATAGTGTGAAATTATGGATCTGGGGAGATAGATTACTCGATAAGGAAGAAACACAATTGAGTATATGGGATGCTAGTGATAATGGAACTGCCAAAGCAATTGATTTAATCAATAAGAATGTGATGATTAATGATTGGCATTACAATGTGACCGTTCCAACACCTGCTTATTTTGTCACCAAAGGATTTAGTGTATACGCTTGTTTCTGGAATGTTCCGCAAGTAGCCAAAGATCAATTGACCATGATGAATACGCTTAGAGAATTGAGTTCTCCGGTTTTAAAACCACAACTGACAGGAGGGATGCAGACCATTTGGGCTCCAGCAAGCTCGTTTTTAGATGCCTTCTATGGGCAATCAGATAATGTGGAAGTTATGAAACAGGTAGCAAGTTTCAATGCCATGCTGGAATGGATTGATGATAATGATCAAGCGAATTAATTATCATACTGTTTTTAAAAAAAAACACCTCAATGGATCATTCCATTGAGGTGTTCATGTTTTTATGAGGCAGGAGTTATCTCCAGCCGCCTCCAAGGCTTCTGTAAAGTTCTACATCCGCACCTAATAAGCGCATTTTGGCGGCTACCAGGTTCAGTTCACTATCTAGTGCTTCTCGCTGTGCCGTAATCACCTCCAGATAATTGGCCAAACCACTTCTAAAGAGCATGTTGGCATCTTTCACAGCACGTTGTGCTGCTTCCACACGCTCTTGTGCTAAGGATAATTCTTCTTTCATTTTGTCAATCGCCATGAGTGCATTAGACACTTCGTTGGTTGCTTGAATGAATTTGTCTCTGAATTTTAACTCAGCAATTTCTTTTTCCTTTAACGCAATCTCGTAATTGGTTTTGAGTTTGCGCTGTTGGAAAATGGGTTGATAAACCAAGCCGTTCAATAATAAGAAACCTGAACCGGCAGGATTCAATAGCTTCTCCAGTTGAAAGGTATTTAAACCAAGACTTGCACCAAGCTTCACAGAAGGGTAGCGCATGGCGTTAGCTATTCCTGCTCTTTCATAGCTTTCTTTTAGTTGATATTCGGAAGCCGCTACATCTGGTCTATTGCTCAATAGCTCTATTGGTAATCCAACTACATGATCTTCATCTACCATTGGCAGACTTAGATTATTCAACTCAATTGTTTGAGCATGACGTCCAATCAGTCTATTTAACTTGTTTTCCTGTCGGATAAACTCTCGTTCCAGCTGCGGAATCAGTGTTTGTGCTCTCAGTTTTTGAGAAGTGGTTTGCTTGACCGCCAATGAAGTTACTTCACCCGCTTCATATTGTAATTCCACTATTCTGAGTGTATTGTCCAGCAACACCAGGTTGTCATTGTACACATCAATTTGAGATCTTAGATAGGCTAAATAGAAGTAGGTTGAAGCTATTTCAGAAACCAAAGAAGTCTTTACAGCCTTTTGGAATTCCTGAGTCTTCATGTAATTGTTTAGTGCCGCTCTTTTCTGAGCACTCATCTTACCCCAAATGTCCAACTCCCAGCTCAGATCAATACTGGATTCATAATCCAGACGCTCTGTATAAAAGGAGGAAGGGATGTTGCCTTCTCCATGATTTCTGCGAGCTCTATTGGAGCCCCAGTTGTTGTAGTTTTCAGAGTAATAATCTCTTCTATACTTAAATGGAGTAAAACCTACAGATGGAAAGTAATTTGCTTTGGATTGTTTCAATCTAGCCTGTCCAATTTCTACATACAGGTCAGCGATTTGCAAATCGATATTGTTTTGCAGTGCTGTATCCACCAACGAGATTAGAATAGAATCACTGAAAAACTCTGTCCAGGGCATTTGTGCAATGGAAGTTGTATCCTTCAGGTATTCTTTCTCATATCCATAATATTTGCTCGGCACGTTCAACTCTGGCTCCTGATAGGGTTTGGTCATTTTACAACCACCAACTGCCAATAGAAAAACGAGTGTTATATATCCTATTTGCTTCATTTGATTAATCTTCATCACCATAGTTCATACTAAATCGTTCTTCCAAAGACTGGAAGGCATAAGCCAAAACAGGAATGATCAAAACACCAAGTATTATACCTGACATCATTCCTCCAGCAGTACCAATACTTACTGATTTGTTACCCATTGCTGCGGCTCCTGATGCGAACATCAATGGAATAAGACCTACGGTAAAAGCTAAAGAAGTCATCACAATAGATCTTAACCTTAGAGCACTAGCTTCCAGTACGGCATCTAATACTGGTCTGCCTGCTTTCCGTTTTTGACTAGCAAATTCCACAATCAGAATGGCGTTTTTGGCTAGCAAACCAATCAACATGATGATCCCAACCTGTACATAGGTGTTGTTATCGATTCCAGCAATGGTAATGGCTAAGAATACGCCAATGATTCCGGTAGGAATGGATAGAATTACCGCCCAAGGCAACCAGAAACTTTCATATTGTGCAGAAAGAATGAAGTAGACCAAAACAATACTCATGATAAAAATGATGGTAGAATCTCCACCGGAGTTTTTCTCTTCTAAACTCATACTTGTCCACTCAAAGCTCAAACTCGCAGGGAGTTTTGCAGCAGCTTCCTGTTCAATTGCTGTCATTACATCACCAGTACTGTAGCCTTTAGCGGGAGTGACGTTGATTTTGGCAGCATTATACAAGTTGTATCTATTCACCGTTTCTGGTCCAAAAGCTTGCTCCAGATGTACAATCGAGTTAATCGGAACCATTTCACCTTTGTTATTCTTCACAAAGATGTTATTGAAGTCCGATGGGTTTTCTCTGAATTGTATATCAGCCTGCATGTAAACTCCATATTGACGACTGAATCGGTTGAAATCACCAGCTTGTGTTCGTCCAAAATAGGATTTTATGGTAAACATCATATCTTTTACACTGACACCAAGTCCTTTTGCCTTTTCATAGTCGATAATCAACTTTGTTTGAGGGAAGTTTGGATTGAAAGACGTAAAGGCATTTTCAATCTGAGGCATTTGGTTCAACTTCGCAATGAACTCATTGGCTAACTGTCCAAATTCACCTAAATCCCCGTCTGATCTGTCCTGAAGCATTAACTGCACTCCGTCAAAGTTTCCAAATCCTTGTACTGTCGGTCTTGGATAGATGTTGATGCTGGCTCCATCAATGGACTGCATTCGTTTGGATAGCAGTTTCACTACTCCACCCATGTCCTGAACTTCGCCTCGTTTGTCACCATTCTTTAGTCTGATGTAAGCCATACCAGAAGAAGGGCTATTGGCATTATCTACCACGTTAAAACCAGATACAGTATTCACCATTGAAACTGAAGGTTCCAAGCGTAGGAGGGAGTCAGCTTTACGTAGAGCTGTATTTGTTCGGTGAAGGGATGATCCTTCAGGCATTCTCAAAGACATGATCAAGAAGTTGTCATCTTCAGTAGGAATGAAGCCACTTGGAGTCGTCTTCATCATTAAGAATGTCGCCACAAAAATGATTACCAATGCAGCTATCGATAGCCACATGTTCTTGATAGACCATTTAATCAGGGAAATGTATTTCTCCGTTAGTCGCTCAAAATAGCCATCAAATTTTTCTAATCCAGACTTCCACTTTTCGTTGGCTTTGTGAACAATACCAATTTGGCCAATCATTTGTCCCAGCGTCTGCTTGCTCTTCTGTTCTCGTTTTTTGAACATCAATCGAGTCAATACAGGACCGAGAGTTAAGGCATTTACTGCTGAAATGATAACCGCAAATATGATGGTGTAAGCAAACTCTTTATAGAAGATTCCAACGGGACCTTCAAGGAATCCAATAGGCAAGAATACAGCCGCTATCACTATGGTAATTGAAATGATTGCCCCAGTTATCTCCTTCATTGCGGAACTTACTGCATCTTTCGGACTCAATCCATGACTCATTTTCTCATGGATTGCCTCCATGACCACAATGGCATTGTCCACAACGATACCAATGGATAGCACCAATGAGAACATACTCAATACGTTCATTGACACGCCAACCAGACTTAAAAAGAAGAACGTACCAATCAATGAAATGGGAATGGTGATAGCGGTGATAATGGTAACTCGCAAGTTTTGTAGGAAGATGAAAACCACTAAGAACACCAATAAAAATGCTTCTGCCAACGTATGAACCACCTGAC
>CAXEKM010000510.1:0-2136 GCA_963996645.1 uncultured Marinoscillum sp. | reverse complement strand
TTGGTCAACGCTTTCATGAAGCAAGTATATTACTATATTTATAGTTATACAACTATTTTTATAGTAATTAATATTTTATGCTCTCTGAGATGCCATTCATACTCCTTCAGTAGGATTTCCTGTAAAGACATTTGATAATCAAGCAGTTTTGGTTGTACTTTTATCCTAATGATTCGATTCATTCATAAATATGTAGTACGTACTGTGTCAATAGTTCTGGCTATTTACATGATCAACTTGTCTGTAGACGTAGCAGATCATCCAGAGCAATTTGACCCAAATGTGAACGAAATCGAGTCGATTGTAGAATTAGTGTTTGAAGTAGTACTTGATCAGGGAAATGTGATGTCTGAAGAAGACGAGCCTGATCCAGAGGCTAACACCTGTTTCGTTGGTCTGAATCACATCATCCCTATGCCTACTTTGATCTTTGAAACTCAAACATTTCCAAAAGCGTTTGAGCCAATCGGCTATATCCCTTTGGTATATGCCGCACCAGACTTCAAAGTCAATCCACACCCACCACAGGGTTAAGTTTTTCATATCTCTTTTTGGTTGATCAAAGTCATTAATCAGATCCTTTTTATTAATTAATACCATTCCATGCGTGACTGAATAACTATGCTTATTCAAGCAATGTATTGGTGTGGAGTATTTACACCTTTTAAATATTACCAATAATGACAACTGTAGAGTTAATTGAAATAACCGACGAAGGAAAAACAAACAATTCCGCTACTCATCAATTCTTAAATCTTCCAAGAATCCATGAAAAAATATCTGTAAAAGATCAATATGGACAAACAAAGGTCTATGAAGTACTAGATGTACACCACATATATGACAGTCCAGAACCAAAGGTAGTCATGTACACCACCTACGTAGGAAGTCTTGAAAATGTAATCGGAAGAATCGCCAGAGAATTAGTTTAATCTTTTGAAGGTTTTCCGACATATCGCTTTTATCCGATTCATCTGGTTGTTCGTGGCATTAAACATCCTCAACTTTAGTGTGGATGCTCCCGACGGACAACCGGATTTTGAAAAAGAAGATCTTGCCATTAATGACATGGAAAGTATCGTAGAGATAGTATTGGAAGAAATAGCCAATATTGACAATGCCATCCCAGAGCATGATGAACAGGATACGGAACAAAGTAATCTTTCAAAGACTAAAAAGAGCTATGACTTTTACGAATACTTTTCTCGAAAAATCACCTTCCCTACCATAACTGTTCAGAAAAAATTCACGCATAAAAACAACTCATTGTGGGAGCAATTCTCTCCGGAAATTACTCCCCCTCCCCCAAAAGCTTGATGCCTGGCCCCAACCAGTTAAAACAGTGTTTTTAATCAAGCTTTTAATCGGTGATGGTCTTATGGTCATCACCCAATTTTAATTATACAATGAGAAATTTCATCAAATTGATGACAGGGATCGCTATGTCCATTTGGCTAATAGCATGTTCAGAACCTGTTGAAAAAGAGTCTGTAAAATATTTTGAAGTAATACATCCAATACAATCTGACACTTCTTATACCACTGAATATGTGGGTGAAATCTATTCGATCGCCAATGTGCAAATCAGGTCCAGAATCACTGGATACCTGGAGAAAGTGCATACCGACGAAGGTAGACGAGTAAAGAAAGGAGACCTTCTCTTCAGTCTATCTAGTCATATCTATGAACAGGATCTTCGTAGTGCTACTGCAAGCATGAAAACTACCGAAGCTGAGCTGAAAACTGCCAAGCTAGAAATGAAGAATATTGGTTCTCTCAAAGAAAAGGGCATAGTCTCACAAACAGAGTACGAATTAGCCTCAGCAAAAGTTGAAGGTCTGCAGGCGCAGCTCGAAGAAGCGGAAACTCGCCGTGATCTAGCTCAGCTTAACTTGTCGTTCACAAGCATCAGAGCACCTTTTGATGGTATCATCAACAGAATTCCGTATCGTCCTGGTAGTTTAGTTGAAGAGGGCACACCTCTCACATCTATTGCCAACGACCATGAAGTATTTGTATACTTCAATGTATCGGAACACGATTATCTGGACTATGTCACTTCAGGATTAATGGAGCAAAAACAAGAAGTATCACTTCGCCTGGCTAATGGTGCACAATATGCTAAAGATGGCTACA
>CAXEKM010000509.1:0-4521 GCA_963996645.1 uncultured Marinoscillum sp. | reverse complement strand
GGAATCCATCAACATTTTCACCTGCTTCTTTCTCAAAGCATTGTCATCAGTCGCAACGAAAGCCTCCGTTTTTTGACCAATCAATTTGATAAATCCATGATCGTCTGTTTTACCTAAAACAGTAACATCATCGATCTCTGTACCATGAATGGTCGCATCATCATCTAAAAATCCATAAACAACAATTCTGTTGCTTTTGAAAATTTCTAATGCTGCCTTAGCAATTCCTTTCCCTCCGAAGATTATTACTGGTTTGTCCATATCTCATTCTAAATCAGGCCGCAAAGTTAGTTACTTTCTTTCTTTTTTAGGAATAATCCCTGATATGGTGCTACGAGAAGTAGGAATATGAAAAATGGCATAAAAGCTGATTTGTATCTTACCAGTGATCCAAGGTTAGGGGAGGCCATGGGAAGCAATGTAGCTAAGGCAATACAGAAAAATAATGCTAGTGCCCCAAGTTGGTTGATACGGATCTGTCTGAAAAAGATCCCGTTTTGAATCACCAACAAATAAATGAATAGTGATTCCAACCCAAAGAAGATCATCCAGGAGTTTGTTTGCCAAATGGCTGGCCTGAACAATCCAGTATATAATGAATGAGGAATGTTTTTAATCAAGGACGAATAAGTGCGATCTAAATCAAATTGGATAATTTCATTATCCTCCGAGAGGTTTTTCATCCGCTCATAGTTTTCAGTTATTGCTCCTGGGAGTTTGTCCAAATTCATGTTCCAGTTGAGCTGACTGGTAAGGGCAATAAGAACAATCAGTACAGCTATACCCGATATCATTCGAATAGACTTTTTCTCTATAAAGGTGGAGGCTAGTTTGTCCCATGCCAATAAGCCCATTGATATGCCCATTAAAGCTGCCAGGTAAAATTTCATGTAGAAAAGCATAGCTAAGCACAAAATGGCCACTGTCACTTGTGAAAACCTAAAACTGAAACCGAACTTGTATCGAATACAAACCGCAGCAAGGAAGAAAACGCTTCCATTGACTAATGTGTCTTTCATGGCTCCTGAAGACCAGAATAAACTAGTTGGCCATAGTAAGAATGCGATGAAAGCGGGGATTAATAATTTGGTATAATGTCCAACTACCGATCGGAACAGGAACCAGCTGCACAAGAAGGAAAAGAAAGCAAGGTATAAAGCGCTGATCCAATAATTGCCTTGAGTGGCGACGTATGGAATGCTCAAAATCTTTACAAAGAAATCATTGCGGCCTTCTGCCATATAAACCGGATGATGTCCAGTAAATAAATAGCCAATATATTGGTTGAAAGACTGCTCAGATAGCTGAAATAACTCAAATGCCTTTTCATGAAAGGCAACCGTATCTCCTGATTGAAGGTAAGTGAAATAATACAAGCCAAAAGCAATGGAAGCAGCAAACTTGGCTAAGAGGCCTAACCAGTAGTGTTTGGTTGGACCTTCTTCAGGTTGAAAACTAAGTGCGAGTGCTATTATGAGGATAATATTGAGTGCCGTCCAAATCATGGTGCCAATTTAGGGCTAAGGATTGAAATACCTATGTTGCACTGTAGACATTTCTTTTCCTTGCACCAGTGATTGTACTGGTGAATGAGCGCCTGAGATTCGTAGCTATTACTACATTTTACTCCAGCATCTTTCCATTTGTCGATGATGTGATTCTTCTCGGGTTTGATCTTTTCCAGGATGGCCTGTGCTTGCTCTAAATATCTGACTTCATCAATGTATTTGCCATAAGCTGCTAGTAAAGGCACTACTGAGTTGATGATTAAATTATCAATCGCTGAGGCTCCAATTGGGTGTGGTTTTTTAGCAGGTTTACCAAAATCGTAATGTTCGTCCCAATAGGCGGATAACGAATTCTGGAAAAATGAAATGGCATTTTTATGATCACTCAATTCTATCAGCTGCGCAAATAGTTGTGATTTATTGGTAAGCAAACTAGAGAGTTGTGCTAATCGCACGGTTGGGAAATTGGCAGGGCGCATCCGAGAACGATTCCAATGATGTTTTTTTAAGATCGGAATTAGGCTGTGTTTCGATTTTAAATAATCAAACTCGGTATTTAATGATTGAGAATACTCACCTGTGTCTGATTCTAGAAATCCAGACATGCCAAAAAGTAGTGATTCAATGGCAATTGGTTTGTTTTTGTACTTTTTAATTACCGAATAAGGTAGACTTTTAGAAAGCGTCTGAAAAGCCTCTTGATTGATCTTGAAGCCAAAATTTTTCAGCAAGAGTTGGTAAGCTGTTTCTTCCCAATCACCATTATTTTGATCAAGCATTTCCAGAATGGCTTTGCTTTTAATTTTTAGTCGATCGCTCAAAGCCTTATCAATCATCGAGATAAGTTGGAGTTCGGCTATTTCACCGATCTGATCGCTGCAGCGAATAGTTGTTGGTTGATTGATGTAATGCTTATAGGCAAGTTCCACATTTTCCAATACATAGGATTTTAATTCCAATGTAGGGATGGGATTTTCATTAATCAGTACTTCCTGATCATGTTTCCATACCACATGTAGGATCACATTTTCATATGCCTGATCGTTCTGGTGATTGTGTTTGTACCAGTCTGAGGATTTGAAATGCACTTCAACGGACCCAGACCAGGTCAAGTCATCAATCTTGATTTTGGCTTCCTTGAAGTCTGGTCCTGAATCAGAATTTTGATATCCGGCAACGAAAACGTTCATCACAGAGCCGTTCGTCAGACTCAACTCATTGGAGTTGAACTTTTGAAAATTCCAGATGTATTGTAGAAAATATTCGTCCATAGCGGTGGAGAAGATTTTCTAATATACAGTTAGATATGGAAATATGAAATAGTTATAGGTGTCTAAGTAGCTGAGCAGCCATGCTTACCTGCAATTCTTTAGCCGCAGCAGCTGCTTTTTCTGCAAAGTCTTCACCATCACCTGCATAAATGATTCCTCTGGAGGAATTGACCAATAGACCACATTGCTTGTTCATCCCGTAAGTGCATACTTTCTCCAGGCTACCACCTTGAGCTCCAACGCCAGGTATTAAAAGGAAATGATCTGGAATCATTCGTCTGATGCCAATAAGTGTTTCTGCACGTGTTGCTCCAACCACATACATCATGTTGTTAGGATTACTCCACTCTGCACTTTTAGCAATCACTCGCTCATAGAGTTTCTCACCTGTTTCATCAAGCAAGAGTTCCTGGAAGTCAAATGAACCTTCATTGGATGTAGCCGCTAATAGCACCACCCACTTTCTTTGGTATTCCAAATAAGGGGTTACTGAATCCTTACCCATGTAAGGTGCTACTGTCACAGAATCAAAGTTCATGTTTTCGAAGAAAGCCTTCGCGTACATATTGGAGGTATTGCCAATATCACCGCGTTTCGCATCAGCAATAGTGAAAATATCCTTTGGGATGTACTCCATCGTCTTCTCAAGAGAAGCCAACCCCTTACTTCCATGTGCCTCGTAAAAAGCCAGGTTTGGTTTGTACGCTACGGCGTATTGAGAAGTAGCATCAATAATCTGCTTATTGAATTCGAAAATAGGGTCTTCAGTGTCAAGCAAGTGTTTTGGAATCTTATTGATGTCGGTGTCTAGTCCAACACAAAGGAATGATTCTTTTTGCTTGATCTTATCAAATAATTGCTGACGTGTCATGAGGCTAACGATTTGCTGACACGAAATTAATGATTAAATGATATTAAGCCATTTTTATAATACAAAAGAGGCGATACTTTGTAAATATCGCCTCTATTAAATCTTTAGATTAATTTACTCGGAATGAGGCTGTCAGGCCATTAGCATTGAAGCTTTCAGGTGAACTACCAATTTGAGCGCCACTGAATGACTTTACAGTTCCAGAGATTTTACAGCTTGATCCATCGGCCGCTGTATTTACATCTGCAAACCACATTTGAGATGGGTCTGAAGGGTTTTGAAGAACCATAGGAAAACTCGTCATGGATGATGGGGAGCCATTAAACTCAGCCTCAAAAGTCACATCACCGTTTACAGTAACGTTCGCTCCAAGTGCTGGGTAGTTCGCTCCATTAATTGTTAAAGATGTCCAATCATAGTTGTCCGTTTGGATAGTAATTCCAGCAGTGCCAGGAAGTATATTCATATGTGCCATATTGCAATTGTTTAAATAAAACCTACTCTTAAGGATTTTCGGGTTACTCCTCTCAGGTGTCTGCTGAGATCAGTTCCTTTTTTTGAAAGTGGGGCGGTGGTCCACTTATCCGATCAGATGAGACAAAGGTGAGAAATATGAAAGCGTTATGTAAGAGTATAAATGTTTGATTGTAAAAATGGGCATAAATACCTATGTCCAATTATAAATCCTGGTTGGATAATTTGGGCATAAAAAAAGCCGATTCCGTCTGAATCGGCTTGTATCATTCAACTTACCAGCTACTGTAGAATGACCAAATTAATTTCTTAATTAACCGGTTAGGATTTCGTTTAGAAAAAGAAGCTGACTCGAGATCGAATCAGCTTCTCTACTTAGGTTTCCCAACCAACCATT
>CAXEKM010000508.1:0-6670 GCA_963996645.1 uncultured Marinoscillum sp. | reverse complement strand
TCTGAACGGTCGGTTTTGCCTATTTCGGTGATTGGCAATGGTTCAATGCCTTTTACATGACCACATTGACATTAACCACCATTGGGTTTTATGAAGTAATCGACCTCAGTGAATCTCCTGCAGGGAGAATTTTCACTGTTTTCATTGCTTTTGGAGGTGTGGGGGTATTCACCTATTTCGTGTCCAATGTGGCGGCATTGTTTATAGAAGGTGATGTTCGTAGAAGTTTTTACAGAAGAAAAATGGAAAAGAAGATTAGCAAAATGACCGATCACTATATCGTTTGTGGTTTGGGAAGAGTTGGCAAAACAATCGCCGATGAGTTGGCGATTACCAAAAGAGAGGTCGTTCTCGCGGATATCAATGAAGAGAGTTTCGAATATCTCAATGAAGAACTCATCACCTTACCAAAACTCGCTGGCGACTGTACGGATGAAGATTTTCTAGAAAGACTAAGTATCCAACATGCGAAGGGGATTTTTATCTGTACACGTGAAGACAACACGAACCTGGTGATTTGCCTGACTGCCCGCCAAATGAGTTCGAACATTAAAATAGTGGCTCGCTCTAAAGACATTCATCTCACCAATAAACTCAAGCGTGCTGGTGCCGACAACATCATTTCTCCAAACCATATCGGAGGAATCCGCATGATGTCAGAAATGATGCATCCATCCGTGACTTCTTTTTTGGATGATATGACCCGAAATACTTCGGTAAGCATGCGAATAGAAGAAATTACCGTTGGTGACAAATACTCTGGCAAATGTATCAGTGACCTGAATCTCGAGAAATATCAAAACACGTTGTTGCTGGCCGTAAGGGAAGATGGGGCCTATGACTATATCCCCGTTGCGGATAGGGAATTAAAAAAGGGTAGCCAACTTATCGTTATGACCACCCCGGATAATCGTCAATCTATCGAAGAAAAAATCGGTTAGAGCTTAAGTGGCTCTGGTGATTCAAATGCTTCTTTTGGAGCTTTCTTCAATACTTTGATGTCTGTAAGGTCTCTTTCGCCTCTTTCTCCAGACAATAGGATATCTCCATATTTCTTATAGTCAGTCCAAGGCAAAACGAAGTTTGGTTGTTCATTTGCAGCATCACTATAATAAGCCCATTGCTGTATCAATTTATCATCATAGTCAATCCAAACATCATAGGCATTTTGTGGTGTAACACCGACGTTCTCAAAAGTCAAACGCATTAGGTCAGCCTTCACTCCTGTCTGAGTGGTGTCCTCACCAATATATGTCAGGGTTACTCCTGAGTCTTTTAGTTTGAAAGGCATCACCAACCAATAAGAATCATTGATCCAGATTCTTTTTCCTTGTTCCAGGTATTTGCTTAGCGAATCGGCCTGGCTCATTTCCTCACCTGACTTCCATACCTTTCCGCTCATATCATTCATGTCCAGAGCAATCACCATTTCTTTACCAGGAATATCGATTCTCACTTTGTTGTTCTCTTTGTCCCAAAGCAATGTTCTAGCTCCAAAGAAATTCCAATACAGAACATTCGTTGCATCCCAGGCATTTCTTCCACCCATTGCATGCATGACCTGATCAGCCAACATTACGGCAAAAGGGGAAGACTCTTCTAGATTGAATCCTTCTGCAGGAGGATTCAAATCATAAGTAACAACTTTAGTTTTTACTTTATCACCAAAATCATCACCAGCAAATTCGCTGTTATTATTGCTTGACTTACAAGAAGCCAGCGCCACTCCGATAATTAAAGAAAGTATGGTTAGTCTTTTCATAAGAATAAATTTAGGCAATAAACAAACATGCCTGCGTGAAGCAGGCATGTAATCAGTTGATTTTTATTTCTTTCCTTTGAATTTTTCGAACTTGGTCGGTGCATCAACTCTTGGGAACACATTGTCCTCTTCATTGACATCCGCAGTTTCTTTAAACGGATCGTAAGAAACACTAACTACCTTTTTGTCTTTAATGAACATCTTGGTAACCTCTTGCTCATTCTTTCTCCAGATTTCTGCAGGAAGTTTTTCAAATTCTTTAGAACCATCTTCGTACGTCCACTCAATCAACAATGGAGTAACGAGGCCTCCTTCGTTTTTGAATGTTACTTTGTAGAAGTTCTTATCCGACATTTCTGCTTTTAGAGACTCTTCATCCAATGTATTCTTGAACTCTCCTCTGTATTTCACATCCTCGTAACCAAGTGGCTTAGGAGTTTGGTTGATCTGAGAAGTACTGTTTGACAAATCTTTGCTGTTTTTGATTTTGCTCTCCAACTGATTGTCTTCAGACGCCATTCTGTACCACTCTACATTCGCTACATTTACGTCCACCGCATCTGTGCTGTAGAACCAGCCTCTCCAGAACCAGTCAAGATCTACTGCAGAAGCATCTTCCATTGTTCTGAAGAAATCTGCAGGACTTGGATTTTTGAACGCCCATCTTTCAGCATATTTCTTGAAGGCGTAATCGAACAACTCAGGCCCCATTACTACTTCTCTTAATACATTTAGAGCCGTGGCTGGTTTTGCGTAAGCGTTGTTTCCAAACTGAAGAATTTGCTCAGAGTTCGTCATGATCGGTCTGAATAAACCTCTCTCTCCACTCATGTAAGGAACAATTTTATCAGCAGGTCCTCTTCTAGATGGATATGGCTCGTTGAAAGTAACTTCGAAATCTCTCTCTGTTAGATACTGAACAAATGTGTTCAGTCCTTCATCCATCCATGTCCACTGACGCTCATCAGAGTTGATAATCATTGGGAAGAAATTGTGACCCACTTCGTGGATGATTACGCCAATCATTCCGTATTTAGTACGATCACTATAGGTACCGTCCTCGTTAGGACGACCATAGTTGAAACAGATCATTGGATACTCCATACCGATAGATGCAGTATGAACAGAAATCGCTTTGCTGTAAGGGTAATCGATCGTGTATTTAGAATACGTCTCTAAAGTTTGAGCGACTACTCTTGTAGAATACTCTTCCCAAAGCGGGTTTCCTTCTTTTGGATAGTAAGACATAGCCAATGGTGTTTTACCATTGATATCTACCGCCATGGCATCCCAAATGAATTTTCTAGATGCTGCAAACGCAAAGTCTCTGATACTATCCGCCTGGAAAACCCATGTTTTAGTTCCAGAGTCTTTTGTTTTTTCATTAGCGATAGCCTCCTCTTCTGTTACGATGAATACTGGCTTATCAAATGATTTTTTCGCTTGATCTAATCGTTTCTGCTGCTCTTTTGTCAAAACCTCTTTTGGGTTTTGAAGAGTCCCTGTTGATCCGATCACGAAATCAGAAGGAACTGTGATGGCTACTTCGTAAGAACCAAAGCTCAAAGCAAACTCACCAGAACCAAGGAATTGCTTGTTTTGCCATCCTTCATTGTCAGAGTAAACTGCCATTCTTGGGAAGAACTGAGCAATTGTGTACAAATAGTTGTCCTCTTCTGGGAAATATTCCATTCCTGAACGACCACCGTCAGTCATACGATCGTTGATGAAATAGTCCCACTCGATATCAAATGATACTTTTTCACCTGGCTTTAAGGTTTTTGGAAGATCCACACGCATCATGGTCTTGTTGATCTTGTACTTAAGATCCCCACCAGCAGATTTTACGTAATGAACATTGAAACCACCTTCAAATCCTGGAGAGTTAGCCAAACCGTAGTAATCTTTCACATTTAGCGTGTCTTTATATTTTCTAGCATTCGCTAAAGGCGTATCAGAATCATCAGCTCTCATGTTTTGATCCAACTGTACCCATAGGTAATCCAAAGGATCTGGAGAGTTGTTGTAATACGTGATGGTTTCCTTACCTGTGATTTGCTGCTTGGAATCATCCAAAGTCACAGCCATTTTATAATCTGCCTGCATCTGCCAGTAGTCTTTACCTGGCGCACCTGATGCGGTACGGTACGTATTTGGAGTTGGCAGCATCGGCCCGAGCTGCTCAAACTTTTGTTTCCACTCGGTATCTGCCTGAGCTGAAGCATTCCAGCCGATAGCAAGTGCGAGGGTCGCAATTAGAAATAGTTGTTTCAACATGGTTAACATTTATAGTTACAAGTAATTTGATTCAATAATTAAAACCAGCGCTATACCGGCCACTGCTGACGAAATCGTCATCTTCCAATCTCTTTGACTGACATTCAATAATCCGACTAATAAAAAGGTGATTGCCAAAAACACTGCCACAATAATGATCTGGCCTACCTCCAAACCAATATTGAAGGCGAAAAGTTGAGTGACAATTGATTCGTCTTTCCCCAACAAACTTTTCAGATAGTTCGAAAAGCCTAACCCATGAATTAAACCGAAGCATCCAGCAAACACATAATTGCGAATGGATACTCGATTGCCATACGGCTTTGTAAAAAGATTGGCAAAAGCCGTAATAAATATGGTGATTGGGATCAGAAATTCAACCAGATCAGAACTTACATTGACAATGGACAAAGTAGAAAGAGCCAGCGTAATGGAATGACCAAATGTGAATGAGGTCACCAAAACCAGCACCTGTTTCCAGTCCTCGGGTTGATACAAGGCACACAGAGCTATCACGAAAATGATGTGATCATATCCGTTCTTATCTAAAATGTGTTCTAACCCAAGATGATAAAACGTCTGAAATTCTGTCATATGCTATTTGCGAAATTATTCAATCAGAATAGCATACTTGAAATTCAACTTCCCTTTTTTGATAGACGGTAAGATCTTGGGTTATTGGCCTATTTGCGATAAACGACTAGCCAGTGGGTAAGCATTCTAGTTCATGAACTTCGAATGTGGTGTTGATGAGTTTTCCTGAATTGCATACAAAAATGCATACATATTTTTCTTCAGGCATCATGAGTACTTCTCTCACAAGCATCACGACGGTTTTGTTCTTCTTAGAAACTACTGGCATCCCCAGTGTGAATCTAGGTGTTAAATGATCAGACATAAGGTGGTTGCGTCAAAAACTTACATTAAACATCCGTTATGGCGGTGGATGGTTTGTAAGTATCTATTAAACAGTAAGATAAAACAAATCGATTAAAAACACATAATGCACCTTAACGGATGATTTCCACCTGAACCAAAACATTAGGGCCAAGTGGCATGGAACTTGAAATGCTTTTTTGTGCTTAAAAAACAATCCATCTATTATTGCTAAATAAATAATTCAGCATGCTATTATTCTTATTTCTCTTGCTTCATCCCTATCATGTGAGTGTCACTGAAATCCGCTACGACGAGGAGGTCAAGTCTCTTCAAATTACCGAAAGAATCTTCCTGGATGATCTGGAAGAGGGATTGCGTGCCGCAAACAATGATGAGAAGTTTGTGATTATGGAGGATTCATTACAAACGCACGAATATTTAGCCGCCTATTTCAAAGAGAATTTTGAAGTTGGCATCAATGGAGCCAACTCAACTTATGAGTATCTAGGAGGCGAAGTGGAAGATGATGTGATCTGGTGCTATATCGAAGTAACCGATGTGGCTGAATTAGAATCGATTCAATTGACCAATAAAGTCCTCACGGAGACCTTTGACGATCAGAAAAACCTGGTGCATTTTAAGATTGGTGGAGAAAAGAAGAGTTTTATCCTATCTCAAAAAGAGGTTAAAGCGGAGTATCAGAAGTGATTAAACTATGAGAATTCTTATATCAGGTATTTGTCTTCTAATAGTTATTGTTACAACAAGTAGTGCTCAAACTAGAGATTGTGAAGCATACTGGAAGAATTTTCAAAACCTAAAGGATAGTATTGCCATAAAGTTTGAGGATCGAATTTTATCTCAGATTCAGAATAATAGTATTTCTGATGACAATGTTGCGTTCTTAAAAAAGTTGTCAAGTTATATCCAATTAAGTCTCGAAGAAAAAATTGAAAATGGAACATTTAATAAGCCAATAGTCCCTGTTTTTCAATTGAAAGATCGGCCAACTGCCGTTTTTGCCTTTAAGAATATGGCATGTATTGAGCAAGAAAGCGGCAGAACGAGGTGCAACGACCAATCTCGAGAAGCTAAATCGATTCGTAACAACAAGGAGTACGTGAAGGGCTCAGGGTTTATCCAAGATACACTCGGTTATTGTCCCATCTCTTTTGAAGATTTAAGACCAAATCATCCTCTCTTCATATTCACGTCAGATAAAACGTATCAGGATTCTGTTGTAGCCTTTGGGTATAACGATGACCCCTGCAGAGAATATTATGTATACGAACTAGGAAATCAGCTATCTTCAAAAGTGCTTTTCGGAAGTAAGTTTCAGCTACAATTGGAATACCTTAAGGATGAGAGCATTGACACGGCAATTGAAAAACATAGTCCAGTCAAATGTTTCGACTGTGTAAGACAATACGAACCTGAGCTTGTTTTCGCAAAGCTAAAAGGTGTGGATAATCTCTATTTTACCTATACAGATACTTTTGATCCAGAAAATCAGCACGATTATCCGAGCAGATCAATCATTATGGTTTTAGAAGATGGTCGAATTGCTTATTTATGGAGTGAGTCGGTGGACTTATTTGGATGCGCATGTCTTTAACCATTCTTAAACCATGAAACTAGATGCTTTCCTCAATCGCAAAGTCTTTATCGCGTTTATCATTTTCCTGCTGGCAGCTTTGACGGCTTTTTGGCCAGGATATTTCGGTAGGATTCTTGCTCCATTGGATAGTCATC
>CAXEKM010000507.1:0-2673 GCA_963996645.1 uncultured Marinoscillum sp. | reverse complement strand
TTCACCATCACATAACTGGTCGAATCACCTTGATCAATCCAAAAATGTTGTACCTACTCACCGTTGGTAAGAATGCTATTATTAGTAGTGGGATAAGGATTGGTTTGTTCTTGTCACTGCTAATTCTCAAGTGCAGCATCGCACTTGGTCAGGTGGACTCTATCTCTAATGCAAAAAGCACCCAACAATACTTGACTGATCTCATCGCAGATATTAAGTCTACGATTGCAGTGCCTAATAAGGGGTTCGAAGAATTAGAAATCAATGAGTTGATCATCAACTCTATGAGATCCAAAGCGGGCAACGACTTCTTCGATCATTTTACATCCGACTTTGAATGGCCAGAGACCAATCAAAGTTTCATTATAGTAATATCGGAAAAGCCCTTCCGAGCGAGTACTACGCAAGTGATTATTACGGTGAACGATCTGGACGTTTTTGAAAACGTACTCCAGCCACGAAGTTCCTATTTAGAAGATTTAGCTGACTATGCTCAGCTGATGACGACTCAGTACATTTTGAACTATCAACAGATTATGCATGATCTGGACGGTGAAGACCGATCAGGCAGCGGCATTTATTAATTACCACCTTTCATGAATTTACAGCGATTATTTACCACCCTTTTGGTAGTATTTGCTGCTGGTCATCTATTTGGTCAGGATCTCAAATACAAACCGATAAACCCTGCTTTTGGGGGAGAAAGTTACAATTATACCTGGTTACTAAGTCAGGCACAGGCACAAAACGATTTTTCCGAAGACCCAAATGCCACCTTATATGATACAGATCCATTATCAGATTTTCAGGACGACCTTAACCGGCAGGTTTTAAGCCAACTCTCCAGATCTCTAGTCAGCGATTTGTTTGGGGAAGATGGCAGCCTCAGTGAAGGAATCTTCGAAATTGGGGACTACCAGATAGAAATCATTTATGGTAACGAAGGGATCAATATCGGAATTTTTGATTTGATCACTGGATCTACCACTACTGTTACTGTTCCTACTTTTTAGCTAATAAGTCGTGAAACTCTTCGCCATCATAGTACTCCTATTAACTGTTGGTTGCAGTCAGTATTTCCATCAGCCACTACGCACTTCCTCTGCACGCCTGGGATCCGAATCTGATCAATATCACTTTCTGAAAGACCTACCTGAGCCAGATGAACCTATTGTTGTAGCTGTTTATAAGTTCAAAGATCAAACTGGACAATACAAGGAGACAGAAACAGGAACCAGCTGGTCAACAGCGATTACACAGGGCGCTACCTCCATTTTACTCCGCACTTTGGAGGAATCGAAATGGTTCATCCCGATAGAACGAGAAGGGCTGAACAACCTATTGAATGAACGCAAAATCATTCGGTCTAGCAGAGGAGGCTATGAAAGTCAAACCGATCAACCTTTAATCCCACCACTTCTATTTGGAGGAATACTGCTGGAAGGAGGCATTGTATCTTTTGACTCCAACATCATGACTGGAGGAGCTGGCGCTCGTTATTTTGGCCTAGGAAGTTCCGGGCAATACCGAGCGGATAGAATAACGGTGTATTTGCGAGCTATATCTACTAGCAATGGACGCATTCTTAAAACCGTCTACACCTCAAAGACGATTCTCTCGCAACAGATAGATGTGGGCATCTTTAGATATGTCGCATTTCAGAGAATACTGGAAGCAGAAACTGGATTCACGTTTAATGAACCAAGCGAAATGGCTGTAAGAGAAGCCATAGAAAAAGCGGTCTACAGCCTGATCATTGAAGGTGCTATGGACGGACTTTGGAAATTCAAAAACGATGAAGATTTACAAGGTGAGGTTATCACCGACTATCTGAATGAAAAAACCGAAAATGAACTCATTGATGTCTTTGGAAGCAAAGTAGAAGAGAGACGATCCAATATTTCTGTTGGCTTGAAAGGATCCATATGGAACTATGACGGAGATTATAAGCCAAAGACCTTTCCAGCTGCAGGTATAGATCTTGAATGGCATTCTCACAAACCAATTGCGATCAACATATCTTTTGGCTATGGAACATTTGGCAGCAAGTCCAACTATCAGGGTGAATATGCCTTATCCGAGATCACAGCCAAATATCGATGGTTTCCTTCAATGAAATCTACACCTTTCATCAAGCTAGGTGCCGGCAATCTATTGGAGATCAACAATAACATCATTGATGAAGAAGCTACCCGATTTAGTCAAATAAATCCATTCATTACTGCTGAGGTGGGCTATGAATACCTAATCAAAAACAACCTGGGCTTGAATACAGGGATTAACTACCGCTATTCCATGGACGACAACCTGGATAGAATGAATCATGGAAACTACAACGATGGACTATGGGAAGTGAACATCGGCCTTAGATACTATTTAAAGAATCGGAGAAAAACGCCTCAATCATCAAAAGAAGAGAAAACTGCTAAACATAAAACAAAATGAAAGCCTCAATCATATTGAAAAGCATTGCATTGGGGATATTATTAACCCCAATGTTTTCCTGTTTGGAAGATCCTGTTGACCCTAATCTATTTGGAAAAGTAGTTGGCACCGTGCTGGATATTGACTCCAACTTACCGATTGCCGATGCGGAAATAAACACCAACCCTAGCTCTAGTGTGATCTATACTGACAGCTTAGGCCAATTCATATTTGAAGACATGGCTACAG
>CAXEKM010000506.1:0-1606 GCA_963996645.1 uncultured Marinoscillum sp. | reverse complement strand
TATAAATCAGCTCGATTTTGTTTCACTTGAGTTTCCAAAATGGATTGAGAAATATAGATTTTCTTCATATCTACGTTTTCAGAATACATTGTTTTTTTCAACTCTTCAAAATCATATAAATCCTCTTCGAATATCAATTCATCAGTGAATTCATAATCCTGATTAATATCTTCACTTACAAGGAGCACATTCAATGTTCTTACAGCATTCCTATAAATCAAGCCTTGATTAATCAAGTTGGTCGAATCTGTTAGATAGTTATTCTCCTCAAGCAATACATCGCTCGTCACTGCACTTCCCATCTGATATTTAGTATCTGTATATCTAAAGCGATCTCTACTCAAGTCAAGTTGGGTTTGATATGCTTCGAATCTATCTTTTTCTAGAACTGCATTGTAATAAGCCAGAATTATCGCTTGAAGCGTATTAGCTATGACAACATCCGCATTCTGCATGGATTCTGCTTCCAATTGTTCCAAACGTCTTTTGCTAATGATCGCCCTATTACCTTGAAAAATGGTCCAGTTGATATTCAAAGATGGAGTCAATCCATAGGTTCTTTGATCATCCAGCTCAAAACCAGGAAACAACTGTCCACCGAAGAATTGATTATCTGATTGCTGATTTCGAATATTGTTTTGACTAGCAACATCCAATCGAACTGAAGGTAAAATCCCAGCCTCTCCCCAACTATTGTTGTTTTGGGATGTGATTACATTCTTTTGCTCAATTCGAATATCATAGTTTCTTTCCATGCCAATTTGAATGGCATCTGACAAAGAAAGAGGCTGCTGAGCCCATGCAGACCCAGCACCTATCAATAAGGTTATTAATAAAGTGTAATACTTCATTATCAATTTCTTAGATTAAAATAATTAAGCTGATTCTCTGTATTCTTCAAGTCGTTCTTCATCCATAAGAACTCGCTCTACTTCTTCCCTGGTTGGTTTCTTACCGGTCCACAACCACTTGAATGCGCGACGTACATCATTGAAGAAAAGAATAAGTACCGGGAAGAACACCAGAATAATGAAGGTTCCAATCAGCACGCCATAAGCTACTGAGATAGCCATTGGTATTAAGAATTGTGCCTGAAAACTAGTTTCCTTGATCAAAGGATACAATCCTAACACTGTAGTTAAAGATGTCAACATGATTGCTCGGAACCTGGACAATCCAGCTTCATACGCCGCTTCATAAACGGTATACCCGTCATCTTTAACCAGGGAATTAAACTTAGCAAGGAACACCACCGCATCATTGATTATTACCCCTGAAAGAGCAACCATACCCCAAACAGACAAAAGCGAAACCGGTAGATCTCTTCCACTGATCCAGGACTCTACTCCATGACCAAACATTGCTCCAAACCATCCCAAAGGAATCATCAGCGTAATCAACAATGCCTGATAGAAAGATCGGAAAGTTATCATCAGAATGAAGAAGATTAACAAAAATGCTCCACCAAAGAACATTCCTATTTCCTTACCTGCTCGTGCACTTTCTTTGGACTGTCCACCATAATCAACCGTTACCGTTGGAAACTGTGCTTGCAATTGAGGAATAATCGTATTCTGAATCTTTTCCAATATTGGTGGCACCTCTG
>CAXEKM010000505.1:0-7254 GCA_963996645.1 uncultured Marinoscillum sp. | reverse complement strand
GCCGCAGCATGAGGCTGCGGCCTGGATAGGTTTAAGCATATTTTGCTCTCTCTAGAAGATATCCCAATCGGCTAAAGGAATCTTCTTCAGATAATCCATTTCTGATATTCATTTTCAGAAAGGAGACTAATTCCATGGCTTTCTCCCTGGATAGGTCCATGCCAATGATTAGTTTCCTGATCAACGCTTCACGTTTATCTGAAAGGGCTCCATTCAGCATGAATTTGTTGACCAGGTAAAAAACAACAGAGAATTTTTCTCTGGAGTCTTGAGGTAATCGAGTTCTGTACTTTTCTAAATCTGATGCTGATTTCGAGTTTACTGATGGGGTAAAACTGACTTCTTTCATCAGGATTTGTAATTCTTCTGGATCAAATGTGCTCTGTGCTTCGGCGATCAGTGCGAGTTTGATGACGTGATCTTTCTCCTTTCCTCCGGAGAAAATTGATTGCATCCATCCCATAATCTTATCTAGTATTTTAGTGGTTTCATCGATAAATATAGGTAATTCATCTTAATGAGCAATAAAATAATGCAAATAAATATGTGAAAAGTATAATCTAGCTAGCGACGGATTTGTTTAAGTATGTTTAGATAAAATAGGATTAAAGCCAGTCAGAGGTGAGTTTTTGTGCTGCGATGATTCCGCTTAGTGTGGCTCCAGGGATTCCTTGACCAGGATAAGCAGTATCTCCACATTGATATGCTTTGTATTCGTCAAGCCTTGCTTCAACCATTTGCCATGGCTTTATGGATAAATATTGGGGATAGCCACCCACAAAGCCAAATGATCGTCCAGTCCATTTATGCCAGGACTTTGGACCACTGCTGTGACTAAAAAGGATATTTTCTTCTTTCAAAAAATTATGTTCAATCAAAGTTTGAACAATGGCTTTCTCTATTTTGGAAGAATCTATAATAGTGTTAACCGGATCTTTGATATGTGTACTAATACTAGCTACTGAAGCTCCATCTTTGGCTCTTGTTTGGTCTTCAGGATGGCTCAGGCTTAGAAAAATGCTGTTACTTCCAGTTTCTACTAATGGAGTTTCAAGATGAATCTGATGATGAAGGCTATCAAAATCCCTATGTCTTTTGAAAGCAATACCCAATTGAAAGGCACTGTATAGTTGATTTGATTTTTGTTCCTTATTCTTAGTATTAGGACATATAATGTCTTGATTCATTGATAGTAGATTATTCAATGGAATACCTGAAATCAAATAAGGGGCTTCATAATGATTGGTTTTCGTATGAATGCTATACCCGTCTTTTGAATGAGAAATAGACTGCACCTCTTCTCTAAATATTATGTCGCCCCCACTAGATTGAATGAACTCAATGATTGGAGTGACTAAATTAAGAAGTCCTCCATCTATGTAGTAATTGCCATAGTTGGTGTAGCACAATGCAGCTGCACCGAATAGATGATTGACTTCATTGGCTTGATTTTGAGCCGTAATAAGCATTTGTTGATCTACTAGCTTTCGAAATGCTGAACTCTCCAGTTGATGTTTCTCCAGCATTCTAGCTGTAGACTTTAAAGCATACTGAGCTTTAATCACATCAAGTGGGTTTGCCTTCTTGATGAGATTTACCCAATCGACAAGTTTGTTAGTAGGGAAGTGTAGGTACTTGGTTGAGGACTCCCATACAAATTGACTAATAGCATATGCTTGATTCCAAAATGCTTCCTGATTTGGTCCGAAATGTTTAGCAGCTTCAGCCTTCCATTCAGACAGGTCCTGGAATCGGTTAATTACTTTTCCGTTCAAATGAATTTGCATCGGGAGCTCAAGTTTCCGTGCATTTAATTCAATACCGGTTTCGTCCAGGAGAAATTTTAATGGCATGTGCTCATCAAGTCCTACCAATGTTGTAGCTCCCGTTTCAAATACATATCCTTTTCTCCAATAGGAGGATGTGCAGCCCCCAGGTTGCCAGTTTTGTTCAATTATTAAAGGTCTAAGCCCTTTTGTGCACAGCATTGCTGCGGCACTTAAGGCTCCCATTCCGCTCCCAATGACGATTACGTCTTTCATTTGTTTAAATAAATAATAAAAAAGTTAAACAAAAAGATTTTGCATTATGTTTGAGAGGAAATTTGTGGAAAGAATGTTACTATTTTGCTGAAAGCAGGAATTGATGAAGATAGCAGTATACCGAAAGGAACATTTTAATGCAGCCCATCGTCTTAATAATCCGAAGTGGAGTGAAGAGAAGAACGATGAGGTATTTGGAAAATGTAATAACCCCAACTGGCACGGGCACAATTACGAATTGGTGGTGAAGTTGGTAGGTGAGCCAGATCCAGATACTGGATATGTGTATGATATGAAAGATCTAAGTGATCTGATCAAAGAGAATGTTTTGGTTCGGTTTGACCATAAAAATTTAAATCTTGATACAGAAGAGTTCAGAGAGCTCAATCCAACCGCTGAGAATATTGCAGTAGTGATCTACAATATTTTAAGGCCAAAGATCGATGAGCGATTAGATATGAAAGTTACCTTGTACGAAACAGAAAGAAACTATGTTGAATACCCCGCATAATATGGAAGATGAATTAGAAGAGGATCATGTAGGGTCTTCAGATGATACTCCGTTGCGTCCAGACGCATTTGAGAAAGACGATGATTTGAAGATTGAGTTAATCTCTAAGCATTTCAAAGAGATCATGGAGATCCTTGGACTCGATTTGACAGATGATAGCTTAAAAGGTACTCCTCGTAGAGTAGCTAAAATGTACGTTCAGGAGGTTTTTAGTGGGTTGAATCCCAATAATAAACCGAAGGCCAAGCTATTCGAGAATAAGTTCAAGTATGATCAAATGTTGGTAGAGAAGGATATTACCTTTTACTCTCATTGTGAGCATCACTTTGTGCCAATATATGGAAAAGCACATGTTGCTTACTTCAGTAGCGGAAAAGTAATAGGCTTGTCCAAAATCAATCGAATTGTTCAATACTATGCAAAAAGACCTCAAGTACAAGAGCGCTTGACTATGCAGATCGCAAACGAATTAAAAGATGTATTACATACAGAAGACGTAGCGGTAGTTTTAGATGCTACGCATATGTGTGTGTCTTCTAGAGGAGTAAACGATACCAATAGCATGACTGGTACGGCATTCTTTGATGGTAAATTCAACGATCAGAATGTTAAAACTGAATTTTTGAATTATATCAATACCAAATCTGACCTAAGATAACCATGGATTTTGCTGGAAAACACATAGTGGTTGTCGGCGGAACGAGTGGAATTGGTGAAGCCGTTGTTTCAAAATTGAAGTCTGCAGGAGCAGGAGTAACGAATATCGCGAGACGTGAAAACAGTGAAGTTTTTAATATATCGCTTGACGTTACTTCTGATTTTGACACAATAGAAGGATTGCCAGAGCAGATAGATGGATTAGTCTATTGTCCTGGTAATATCAATTTGAAGCCCTTTCAGAGTTTGAAACCTGAACAGTATTTAGAGGACTTTAATCTCAATGTCTTAGGCGGGATCAAAGTACTCAAAGCTTGCCTCAAGAGCTTGAAAAAATCAGAAACTTCATCTGTGGTTTTTTTTAGCACTGCAGCTGTTCATCAGGGTATGAACTATCATACGAGTGTTGCAGCATCAAAAGGAGCATTGGAGGGAGTAGTTAGGTCTTTGGCAGCGGAGTTTGCCAGACAAAAAATTAGAGTTAATGCCATAGCTCCAAGTTTGACGGATACGCCACTGGCTTCAGCTTTGTTAGCTACAGAAGAAAAACGAAAAGCATCAGAGGAAAGACATCCTTTAAAGAGCGTAGGTTCAGCAGAAGAGATAGCCGACGGAGTTATATACCTGCTGTCTGATGCAACCAGATGGATGACTGGTCAGGTACTTCATTTAGACGGAGGGATGTCTTCTGTAAGACCACTTTAGAAAATAATCAAAACATTTTCCTACAACAGATTTATTATATTCTGAAACTAAACCACCATTATGGGGCGACCACCAGAAGCATTCATGATATTTAGGGAAGAGTTGCGGAAAGCTCAATTAGAGAAAGACCGTCTCAAAGAGGAATATGAACAGAAGGTTGAACATTTTTCCAAAGAGATGAGTATACTCAGAGAGCAACTGTCAGCTCAGGAGAACATGATGAAGTCTGCTTTTGAATATGTGACCAAACTTGAAGATGAATTGGAAAACTTCAAGAAGAAAGTAGATGGAGATAATGAGAAAAATAGCTTTGGATATCATTAATAGTATATTTTTATGAATGATGTAACAGAAAAAGGCCTTACCGATTTGGGTTTTAAAATGGAATTCTCAAATGCTTATGCAGAGGTTTACATCAATAATAAGTTAGGAATAATCGGCTGTGTAATCACTGCAGATTATGTGCCTATCCGCCATTTTGTTGAAACTTTTACTCAAATTTCTACTTTCGGACGAACGTCTAAATTTTCCAAATTCATTTTTGATAAGCGAAATCTGAGAACTTTCCATCAACCATCTATGGAATGGTACTTTCTGGATTGGAAGACGGAGATGGTAGAATATGGATTGACCCAACACCGAAAGTTGCTTCCTGACCTTCAGTGGTTTGTCAAAGCAGTTGACCTGGCGAGAAGACCCTTACTTGAGAAAATGCCGGCTTCTTTGAGCGAGAAGCTTGATATTAGATATTGTGATACATTAGAGCAGGCCATTGCTGAATGATCCTTCAGGCAGAAGATATCAAAAGGTTAGAAACGCGCTATCGTGGCAATTTAATCAATAGCATTACTGGGTTTAAGAGTGTTTCTCTAGTAGGGTCGATCAATGAAGACGGGCTCACGAACCTTGCGCCAATAAGTCAGATCATTCATGTCGGAGCCAATCCGCCATTGCTGGGATTGTTGTTTAGGCCAGATGTGGTTCCTAGACACACTCTTGAAAATATTCAGAAAACCGGGGTCTTCACTGTTAATCATATAAGCGAATCATTTGTAGAGAAAGCCCATCATACTGCAGCAAGATGGGATGGAAGCGAATTTGAAAATTGTGGATTTTTCGAAGAATACACAGCGGATATCAAAGCACCATTTGTTAAGGAATCTCACTTAAAGATTGCCTGTGAGTTAAAAGAGAAATTTGATATCCAAAGCAATGGAACTCACTTCATTGTAGGGCAAATTAACTACATTGACCTACCTGAGAGTGTTATAGCCACAGATGGCTATGTAGATATTGAAGCTGCAGGAACGATCACTTGTTCCGGATTAGATAGCTACCACAAAACGACACGAATTGCCAGGTATTCCTATCCAAAACCTGACCACAAGCCTAAACAAATATGAATGGGCTCCTGTCATATACAGAGTCAGGAATTTATTGTTCACAAGGAGATTTTTTCATTGATCCATGGAAGCCAGTTGCAAAGGCTATAATTACCCATGCGCATTCAGATCATGCCAGACCTGGTAACCATTGGTATTTGGCTCAGCGATTAAATAGAGAAATTCTCAAACTTCGCTTAGGTGTCGATATCAACCTTGAGTTAATGGATTATGGTGATCATCGTTTGATAAATGGTGTGAAGATCTCCTTTCATCCGGCAGGTCATATTTGGGGTTCCTCGCAGGTTCGAGTAGAATACAAAGGGGAAGTCTGGGTTGTATCAGGAGATTACAAATTGGGAAATGATGGCTTCAGTGGTGAGTTTGAGCCAGTACCATGTCATACGTTTATTACGGAAACTACTTTTGGTTTGCCGGTATTTAAATGGAAGCCACAGGCAGAGGTGATTGATGAAATCAACGCGTGGTGGCGGCAGAATGCCAGCGATGGAAAAACAAGCATTTTATGTGCATATGCACTAGGTAAAGCTCAGAGGTTACTTGCTAATGTTGATAATTCTATAGGTAAAATATTTGTACACGGTGCGGTGGCTAAAGTCAATGAAGCGCTGGAACGAGATGGAGCCAAGCTTCCAAAATATACCTATGCATCACCAGAAGTTGATAAATCGCTTTACAAGGGGAGTTTGGTGATTACGCCTTCCTCATCAATAGGTACTTCCTGGATGCGAAAATTTCAACCTTATGAAGTGGCGTCAGTTTCAGGTTGGATGCAGATTCGAGGAATTAAACGGCGTAGAAATTCTGGACATGGATTCGTAATGTCAGATCACGCGGACTGGGATGAGCTGAATCAAGCAATTGCGGCAACGCGGGCTGAGCGAGTTTATGTAACCCATGGATACACAGATGTTTTTCAAAGATGGTTAGAGCAGCAAGGTATTGAAGCAGGTATTGTAGAAACCGCTTTTGAAGCCGAAGATTGAGTGGCATTTGCCAGCTTTATCAGTGATTTTAATCATTACCCAACTATCTTTCTTTTAGCCTCATTGCGAATAATAGATGCTCTATTTGAAAAGTGAATTAATAATTCCAACAAACGGGCTAAGATTTTTCAAATAGATCAAAGAGGGGTAGTTTATTTTGAAAAAAGTGAAATTGACCCTTCTATCACTTCTTATTTGTATGATTTTCATAATTCAGTAAGCCTGTTATATTTGCTCATCTTTTGAAAAACCTAATAAAAATATGAGTTACTGGATATACGCAGTGCCCGTGTTGGCACTGATTGGGATCGTTGTGATGATTATCAAATCACAATGGGTCAACAAGCAGGACGCTGGAGATGAAAAAATGCAATCTCTTGCTAATCACATTAGAGAAGGTGCACTGGCATTTTTGAGTGCTGAGTACCGTGTTCTAGCCATTTTCGTAGTTGTTGCGGGGATTCTTCTTGGTGTTATTTCTATGATGGTAGAGACCACACACTGGTTTATTGTGGTTGCGTTCGTTATCGGAGCAATTTTCTCTGCTGTGGCCGGAAATATCGGTATGAGAATCGCTACTGCTGCTAACGTTAGAACAACTCAGGCTGCTCGAACTAGTCTTCCACAAGCACTGAAAGTTTCATTCACTGGCGGAACGGTGATGGGTCTTGGAGTTGCTGGACTTGCTGTGTTAGGACTTAGTATCCTATTCATATTGTTGTTTAAATGGTTTATGGGAGGCAATTGGACTTCCAATGATGACATGACCATGGTGCTTGAAGCATTGGCAGGCTTCTCTCTTGGAGCAGAGTCTATTGCATTGTTTGCTCGAGTAGGTGGTGGTATTTATACCAAAGCTGCTGACGTTGGAGCCGACCTTGTAGGTAAGGTAGAAGCTGGTATTCCTGAGGATGATCCAAGAACCCCTGCCACTATTGCCGATAACGTAG
>CAXEKM010000504.1:0-2904 GCA_963996645.1 uncultured Marinoscillum sp. | reverse complement strand
GTCAATTTATTTGAAAACTTGCAACATCGATTAAGATGGGCCGCAGAAAATCAGGATGATCAAACAATCATTCAGGGCAAAGTAGATGATGAAGATTCAGAATTGATAGAACGGTTAAAAGAGTTCATAGAGTTTAACATTAGCAATGCCAAACTGTCTATTCCAGAACTTGCAAGTGTGGTAGCCATGAGTGATCGTCAACTCTATCGAAAGACCTCTGAAATATGTGGGATGACACCTAATCAATTGATCATGGAGGTACGATTACAAACAGCCAGAAAACTTCTATTGTCTGGTGAGATAGTCAAATTGTCACAGTTGGCAATGGAAGTCGGTATCGGCACTCCTGCCTATCTATCGAAGATGTTTTATCAGCGCTTTGGTAAGCGTCCGACAGACTATATTTCTTGAATAATTAGATGAAATTATTGTTCTCCTACCCAAATCCTACACTAGGATTTGGGTTTTTTATTACATTTCAACTAATTGATTATTAGGTGGTTAAGTGTTAGTGGCGGAATTGTTTACCCTTCTGGCAGTGTGGTTAACTCTGAAGTATTATGTATTTAATATGACTGATGAAGTAAGCGATTAGGTTTGATGAAATTGAAATTTTATCAACTGAATCATGAGCGTTTTTTCATCTAACCCAACCGAGAAGGGTTCTTATAATTTCGGGAAATCTAAAGAAGTTATAATGCATAAGCCACAATGGTTTATTCAGAGATTTCCTCGACTAATGATTTTGATGTTGTTTACTTTTCAGCTGGAAGCTCAAAATCCTTTTGTGACCACCTGGAGGACAACTGCTTCCTCTGAGGCTATAACCATTCCCACTACAGGTACGGGGTATAGCTATACGGTAAACTGGGGAGACGGAACCACAGATACTAATGTGTATACAGGTGATGCCAGCCATATTTACAGTGCTTCCGGTACTTATACGGTATCCATTAGTGGAGATTTTCCAAGGATTTATTTTAACAACACTGGAGATCGGACTAAAATCTATACGGTAGAGCAGTGGGGGGATATTGCCTGGACGTCTATGGAATATGCATTTTTTGGCTGTAGTAATCTGACGGTTCCTGCTACAGATGCTCCTGATTTAAGCGGGGTTACTAGCATGTATTTTATGTTTCACAGCTGTACTTCTTTTAACCAGCCGATAGGTCATTGGGACGTAAGTACCATTACCAATATGGGTATTATGTTCAGTGGATGTTCATTATTCAATCAAGATCTTAGTACCTGGGATGTAAGTAACGTTACCTCCATGCAATCTATGTTTAATGGATCAGCGTTCAATCAGGATATAGGAAACTGGGATGTGAGCAAGGTGACTAGCATGGTTTCCATGTTTAGAAGTGACAAAGCCTTCAATCAGGATATTAGTGGATGGAATGTAGGTAATGTCACAAATATGCGGTTTATGTTCAGGGATGCTTCAGCATTCAACCAAAATCTGGATAGTTGGGATGTCAGTAAAGTGACTGACATGAGCTATATGTTTAATGGCGCATCTTCCTTCAATGGCAATATTAGTTCCTGGCAGGTTGGAAATGTAACCAATATGTCTACCATGTTTTCGGGAGCGAGTGCATTTAACCAGGATATAGGTGGTTGGAATGTGGGTAAAGTGACAGATATATCATTCATGTTCAATAATGCAACCTCCTTCAACCAGGACATTGGTGGATGGGATACACACAATTTTTCAAGCTTCGCTTTATCTTTTTTTGGAGCTTCCTCTTTTACCTATTCGCTAGAGGATTGGGATATCAGTAAATCAACAGGATTCATTAACATGCTAAGTGGAGTTAACTGGACGCCAGAGACCTATGAAAATACCCTAAGAGGTTGGGCTACGCTAGATGCCGGAGAAACCAAAATCCCAATCAACGTTCAGTTAAATAGTGGAGGATTGTTCTATTGTGATACAGAGTATAGAGACTTGTTGGTAACACCTACTGCGTCAGGAGGCTTCGGATGGGTCATATATAATGATACTCAGAGTTGTCCTCCTGTATTATCAGTAATAGATGATCAGACAATAAACGAAGACCAATTACTAACAGTTACAGCTACAGCTACTTTAGATCCAGGAGAGACATTGACCTATTCGATAGATCCTATTTCTGCAAGCAAAGGCATGGCAATAAATGCAGCTTCTGGTGAATTTTCCTGGACCCCAGAACAAGATCATATTGGAAGTCATGAGGTGACTATTAGCGTATCCGATGGAGGTCAGTCAGACAGCCAGACTTTTAACATTACAGTAAATGAAGTCAATGATAGTCCTGTGTTTGATGAAATAATGAACAAAGGCGTCAGTGCAGGTCGTGAATTGATAGTGGAAGTTGCTGCAACAGATGAAGAAAACGACGCGATTACTTATAGTATGGATGCTTCTTCCGAAACCAAAGGAATGAGTATCAATGCATCTACTGGAGTTTTTATATGGACACCAAGCGAAAGTTATTTGGGAGCACATACTGTTGAGTTTACTGCAAGTGATGGCAATAGTTCGACTAGTCAATCTGTTACCTTCACAGTGTATCCTGCAATTCCTTTAGTTCCTGTTAATAATGAATCAGATTGTGGGCAAGTACTTTCATTTGATGGTCAGGAGGAACATTTGGAGGTTGAGTCAAGTCTCAATGATCAGAGTTTCACCCTGGAAACCTGGGCAAAGGCTTCATCATTTTCAGCTGGAAATATTCTGTTTAGTGGAGGGTATCCATACTACGACGGTGGTGGACTTAAAGCTGGTTATGTGGATAATGGAACTCGATTTCTGTTTAGTTTCCGTGGCTCAATGAATGAAGTCTATGGCGAGGGCATAACTCCAGATAATGAATGGCATCATGTTGCATTTGTTTTTGATATGGAGAATTCCAATAC
>CAXEKM010000503.1:0-3251 GCA_963996645.1 uncultured Marinoscillum sp. | reverse complement strand
GTTCTGGTTCGTTCATGTTTGAAAACAGAGAGCTTTTCTACACCGCTAAACAAGAGATTCTTTACGATAAAAATAGCCAGGAAGTAACGATGTTTTACAACAAAGGCAGCGAATACGCTGAAGGAAGACACATTGTGGAAGTATACACCGACGAATACCTGATGGGTACTGGTACTTTCACGGTTAAATAAATAAGCAAATGGTGTTTTTATCCAAAAAATACCTAATTTTGCACTTCAATTTTTATTAGTTCATTTTATACACGATTATGAAACGTAATTACGAAACAGTATTCATTTTAACTCCCGTTTTGTCTGAGGCTCAGATGAAGGATGCTGTTGAAAAGTTCAAAGGTGTATTGATTGATGCTGGAGCAGAACTAGTTAATGAAGAAAACTGGGGCTTGAAAAAGCTTGCTTACCCTATTCAATCAAAGTCAACTGGTTTTTACCAACTCTTTGAATTCAAAGCAGAAGCACCTGTAATCAACAAGCTTGAGACTGAGTACAGAAGGGATGAAAAAGTAATGAGATTCCTTACTACAGTACTGAGTAAGCATGCTATCGTTTACAACGAGAGAAGAAGAAAAGGAGAATTCAACAAGAAAAAAGAGGAGGTAGCGTCATGACATTACAGAACGAACCTATCAACAGAGAGCAGAAAAAAGAAAAATACTGCCGATTCAAAAAGACTGGTATTAAATACATTGACTACAAGAACCCAGATTTCTTGTTGGCATTTGTAAACGAGCAAGGTAAACTTCTTCCAAGAAGAATTACTGGTACAAGCTTAAAATACCAAAGAAAAGTAGCTCAGGCTGTAAAAAGAGCAAGACACCTTGCTTTCTTACCATATGTTACAGACTCTCTAAAGTAAGATAAGGATGGATATTATATTAAGAGAAGATATCAAAGGTCTAGGATACAAGAACGATATCGTGAGCGTTAAGCCAGGATACGGCAGAAACTATCTTATTCCACAAGGAATGGCAATCATCGCTAGCGATAGCAACAAAAAAATGATCGCTGAAAACGTAAGACAAGCATCTCACAAAGCTGAGAAAATCAAAGCTGATGCTGAAGAATTAGCTGCTAAAATCGGCGAAACAGTAATCGAGATCAAAACAAAAGCTGGTGAAACTGGTAAGATCTTCGGTGCTGTAACAGCACTTCAAGTTGCTGACGCTCTTGCTGCTAAAGGTTTTGAAATTGACAGAAAGAAAATCTCTTTCGTTGGTTCAATCAAAGAACTTGGTGAGCACAAAGCAGTACTTGATCTACACAAGTCAGTACATCACGAAATTACTTTGAACGTAGTTCCTGAGTAATTATCAACAATAACTTAATCAAACCCTGATTTCGTAAGAAGTCAGGGTTTTTTGTTTGTATCAGTTCTTGACTATATTTCACAAGTGTTCACGCTTCCCTTTCATATCCCCGAAAATCCTGTTAAAATCCGACTGAAAGACCCAATCTTTAGTATTGGTTCCTGTTTTTCGGACAACATGGGTTCCAAACTCAGAGAATACAAGTTTGATATAGTCACCAACCCACTTGGAATCATCTATAACCCCTACTCTACTTTCAAGAACTTAAAATTGATCTTGAGTGAAGGCATTGACCCGGATAACTTTATTAAAACGGGCAACATCTATTTCCATTGGGATACTCATAGTGCTATTTCCGGAACAGAACTGAACAACTTCAAAGCTTTACTAGAAGATCGATCCAGACTCTCCAGACAGAGCCTGATTGCAGCTGAATGGCTGATAATCACTTTTGGAACTATTTACGCCTATAAGTACAAAGGCAACGACAAGATTGTAGCAAACTGTCATAAGATCCCGCAGAAAGAGTTTGATAGAATCACCCTTACCCAGGAAGAAATCATTGAAGATTATCAGGAAACGTTGGAACTGATCAGAACGATCAATCCAAACCTAAAAGTTATCCTGACGGTAAGCCCTGTACGGCATGTAAGAGATGGACTCATCGAAAGCAATATCAGCAAAGCAAGACTGATCAGCGCGGTTCATGAGATTGTGAAAAAGGATGCTAATTGCTATTATTTCCCCTCCTACGAGATTATGATCGATGAGTTACGTGATTATCGCTTTTATAAGAGTGATATGATTCATCCATCAAGTCAAGCCATTGACTATATTTGGGAAAAGTTTGCTCAGGTCTTTTTCAATCAGGAAACCCTAAAATTCATTGACAATTGGAACAAAATACTCAAATCTCTATCCCATAGACCGTTCCACCCACACTCTCCAGAACATCAAAAGTTCTTAATGAGTACCATTAAAAAACTAGAACAACTGGAAAGCAAAGTAGATGTAACTGAAGAAATCAGCTTTGTCAAAAACCAACTCATCTAATGAGGTGTTGTTTAGTTTTTATATCCATTCTAATTCTCACTAATTGCCAACAAATGTCATCCGAACGCACAAGCGATAATCAAAATAAATTAGTTAATTCCACCAGTCCTTACTTACTTCAACACGCTGACAATCCAGTCAATTGGTACCCATGGGGAGAAGAAGCGCTTAAGAAAGCAAAAGAAGAAAACAAGCCCATTTTACTAAGCATCGGCTATTCTTCCTGCCACTGGTGTCATGTGATGGCACACGAGTCATTTGAGAATGATACCATTGCTCAGTTGATGAATGAGCATTTCATCAATATCAAACTTGATCGTGAAGAGCGTCCAGACATTGACAATATCTATATGGACGCCATACAGGTAATGGGTCTGCGCGGTGGATGGCCACTGAACGTATTCTTGACAGCCGATCAGAAACCGTTTTATGGCGGCACCTATTTTCCACCTGAACAATGGCAAAGACTTTTAGAGTCTGTTTCTGACGCATACACCAATAAATATGATCAGTTATCTCAGTCTGCTGAGCAATTTGCACAAAACCTCAACCAAAGTGAGGCACAGAAGTATGGACTACTTTATGCTGAGGAAGAATTAAAAGATGCAGATTTTGACATAACCATCGAGTCATTAGCATCTAGGTTCGATGATCAATGGGGTGGTTTTGAAAGAGCGCCTAAGTTTCCAATGCCTGCCGTATGGAACTACCTGTTGACCTATACAGACCTATCAAAGAATGACTCTATCCAGAATCATTTATGGCTCACTCTAGACAAAATGGCTCATGGAGGCATCTATGATCAAATAGGTGGTGGATTCAGCAGATACTCTGTGGATGGACAATGGCATGTTCCTCATTTTGAAAAGAT
>CAXEKM010000502.1:0-3240 GCA_963996645.1 uncultured Marinoscillum sp. | reverse complement strand
CTTTAAATTTTTATACAAACTCATCAAGACAAATCGATGTTCCTGTTCTATTCCCCAAATCTCTAACGGCTTCCAATAAAATCTTGGTCTCAAAACAGACGAATAGGAACTCTTCCTGGTAATTTTTGTAGAGTCACCATTCCTTTCAAAATCATAAGAAGCATCTTCAAAATGAAACCATTCTCGCCCAGTTAGTGTGTAATCAATTACCTCCATCTCTAATAATTTTCCTGGATTATAAGCCTTGATTTTAGCTATTATTTCACCATTCTGAAACTTACAAACTCTTAAGGATCCAACAGTATCACCATACAAAACGCATTTGTAAGGAGTTGGCAATCCAATTTTCAGTGCAATTGGTTTATCAGCATTGAGAGTATCCATTTGCTTCACCATATGAAAAACCTCCACTGCATCATAAGGAAGAACTACCGAACTCTCAATTTCTTCCAATTGAGGTTTCGGAGCTAAATGCTGTTCTACATTATCCATCAAGATTAAACCAAGTAATGGAATAAATGAGATTTTAATCTGTTGATCAGATTTTGACTTTTTGATCAATTTACTTCTTAGAAAATGTCCCACTAGTACCGAAACACCAAATAGCGGAAAAGCCATCAATACACAAAACAGACCTTCCAATCCCAAAGTCAATAATGTCCCTAAAAAGGCAATTACACCAACAATAAGAGAACTCCAGATTCTACCGTTCTTATCGAGTGTACCAACAGCAAACCCTAAAAAGAACGGAAAAAAAATAAAGAACGAAATTCCATAACTGATCAACTCTAAATGAAGCAGGATAAACCCCAAAGTCAGAACCATTCCTGTTAAAAACCAACTGGAATTAATAAGGTATTTAATCACATTAGACTTCATATCATTACAGGTTTTCGTCGTAACAATTCTTCAATAACCACTAGAAAAAAGATGGCCAAAGTCCAGGGAATGCCAAAAAGCATATACAAAAATGAATCACCTTGCCACTCAAAATACTCCTGTCCCAATATGATAAGCACTATAAAATAAATAGGAACCAGAATGAAATAGGTAATCAAAAGTCTAGACTTCTTTTTCAACTTGAGCATCAGAAACCAACTCATTCCATATTGATAGCAACCTAGAATAAACTGTAAGAACACTGCAAACCCATACACATCATTCAAGTTGGGCCCTTGCACGGCAATCGCAAGGGCCAGAATGATCATCACACTTTGAAAGTAGAAATGAAGCTCTTTCATGATCTTGAGATTAATGAGCTACTACTACTTCTGCTTTTGCTCTATTTCTTAATCGGAAAAAGACAAACAGATTGAAGAAATGCATAGCTCCAAGTATCAAAATGATGGCTCCCACTTTCAGGCTCAGCTTTTCAATTACGGCTTGTACAGAATCAATGTCCCCTATAATCTGCAAGGTGAATACCGCATACCCTACATTTATTAAATAGAAGCCAACAATCAACAACTTATTGACACTATCGGCCAGCTCTTCATTGCCATGAAATATGTCGACCAGAAAGATGCGACCATTGTTGAATAAGGTTTTAGCAACCCACACTGTTAAAATCACTGTGATCGGTAAATACACTCCGTAGGTTAAAATAGAATAGTTCATGATTATAGATTTTAGTTTTTATTAATTATTGTATTTTCAGAAATTATTGAAAGTTATCTTCAAAAAAATATTACAGCTTCATCAGCAGCTTGATAAACCAGTTTTGATCTGACTTCACAAACTTATCCAGCACTCCATCCACTTTCTCAGAGAAGTCCTTTAACTCATGAGTAACTTCCTTGAACTCCTCCACATGTTTTCCAGATCCTTCTACAGCTTGCACCTGATTTAGCACCTTGATAATCGGCTCAATCTCTCTTTTGCGACGCTCTCGAGACACTTGTCTTGCGAGCTCCCATACATCCTTGTCGGCTACAAAATAGTCTTTGCGATCTCCCACCTTATTCTCCTTGGTTACAATTCCCCAATCCATCAAAGCTCGCACATTCATGTTCACATTTCCACGTGACATCTGCAGTTCTTCCATGATTTCGTCTGCTGTCAATGGATCTGGACTGATGATCAACAACGCATGAATCTGAGCCATCGCCTTATTAATGCCCCAGTTAGAACCAAGGGTACCCCAGGCCTGAATGAATTTCTGTTTTGCGTCTTGATACTTCATAGTGATACAAACGTAAATGTATTTTCTAAAGTTTCAAAACTTTTTGAAACTTTAATATTTATTGATCAGTTCTTGATAAAACTAGATGATGATTCTAGCTTTTATGGTTATTCTTTTTAACTCTAGAAGTACATTTACGAACCTGTAAAGGCTTTTATATTTTGTTGATCAATTTACTACAACGTCATGATTGAGGTATTTCTAAAATCCAAAGAGACCATAAAAGTCAAAGATCCAAAGGAGCTTTCTGAATTGGATCTTGATTTTCACATCATGCAGTTCATTGATTACTCTGCCGATGAAGTTAACTGGGCTAAAGCGCAATTTGATTTGGATTGCTCGATCATGGATCACTATGAGGACATAGAAATTAGCTCTCACTTCCTGGCGTCTGAAGATCAAGTATCCTTCCATATCGGGATTCCTTATTACGAAACTGACCGCAAACTTGTAGATGCTCCTATCTTCTTCATCATTACTTCCAGAGGGTTATTTTTCTTTTCCAACTCCGCAGTGGATGCTTTCTTTAACCGCACCTATTCGCATAAAATCTCACAGATCAATAAAATAACCGACCTGAGAAGTGTCTTCGAATTCCAGATTCAGTTTATCTCTGATTACTTCGCTGACATTACAGAAAGCGAAACTAAGCGTGTCAAAAGCCTTGCTACTTCCATTTTGATCAACAAAGAGTTCTCGAATGAAGTAATGGATGATATAACGCGCTATAATTTCAACAATCTGCTCATTAAAGAATCACTGATAGAAACCACACGTGTTTTCAATCTCTTCAAAAAGAGTATTTGGCAGCAAAAGATTGATATGAAGGAAACGATAGAAACAGAGCTCAATGATCTTTCAGTGGTTTCTGACTATATCCAGTTCAACTTTGACCGTCTGGAAGATTTAAAGGAAAACGTTTCAAACAAAATTGACCTGGAGCAGAATTACATTTTCAAAATGCTAACGGTCGTTACGGTTTGTATCTCCCTACCTACACTGATTGCTGGTGTCTATGGAATGAACTTCGAACATATTCCAGAGTTAGACTCCAAATT
>CAXEKM010000501.1:0-4586 GCA_963996645.1 uncultured Marinoscillum sp. | reverse complement strand
TGAGGCCAGTTAATCACTGCATTTTCTCCAGCATATACACGGGTTTTGAGCAAGAACTTGCCATCCGTTTCTTTTATGTTGAAGGAGTCATATTTTGTGGCAATTAACATGCTATTGTTTTGCAAGTCAATTACTGGACCTTCTAATAAGGGGTGTCTGTAATTTGCTCTAATGTTGGCTACATAGTCCTGGGCAATTGCGGAGACAAAATTTCGCTGTTCTACAACTGGTTGCTGCTCTATTACTTCTCCAGAAACATCATAACCCCAGGTATCCTGATCGTCAACCCAATTATCGTCATTGGAACCCCAGTCATCATTGCCCCAATCGTCTCCCCAGTCATCATCGTTACTCCATCCGTCATCAGCAGCAAGCGTCTCGGTTTCCTGCACAATAACTTCTGGCTCAGGCTCAGGCTCAAAGTTTTGTTCTAAATACTGTTGTAGTGGTTCCTCTTCTTCAATCTGAACATAATCATCAAGCAGATTAAAGCTGTACGTTCCATTATCCGTTCTAATGACGAGGTTTTTGGTAAGTGTCAAATATCTGCGAGCCATGAATATGTTCATACTCAGCAAGTATTTACCATACTCCTCTCCAGTCATGGTTTCCAAAACCTGCTCATTAATCCTCAGCACCTGTGTAAGCTGGTCTCTTGTCAGGTGAGCCTGAGCATCAGCAAAAGCCAGGTAACTAAAGTAATGTCGGAAAGCAGGATCAAAAGGAATGCCTTTGCGATCCATACGCAAAGCGATCTTATGAATCAGGTCCTGATGTTCTGAAGTGAATTTACCATTCCAGGCAGCATTGAAGTCATAGGCCACTTTTCTGGCTGATTCTGTTCCGAAACTATTCAGTTTGGACATCACCTGACGGTAAAATTCTGCCTTATCTTCAGAAAAAGACCTTTGTGCACTGAGTTGAAATCCCAGGCTTAAAATCATAGTTGCTAATAGGCAGAATCGCTTCATCTTATAAATTTAGAGAATTGCTCGCTAATTATTTCTTCTCAAAGACCAACATTGCCCACCTATTTCTTTCTGATTCAGTAGAATAAGTTAATCCTAATGGTTCTGCAGAGGCTCTTAGGTCAGCAATATCTTCCTGATAAAATCCGCTAAGAACGAGTATGCCGTTTGGCGCAAGGCGTTTCTCATAATCCGCCATTTGATCCAATAACACATTCTTATTGATGTTTACCAGCATCACATCAAACTGCTCAGTTTCAGGAATTACTTCTATTCCGCCAAGCTGCAACTTGATATGCTCGCATCCATTTAACGCAAAATTCTCTTCGCTATTTTCTATGCACCAATCATCTATATCTACGGCAGAAATATCTGTGGCCCCTCTAAGGTGTGACATGATTGCCAAAGCACCGGTTCCACAGCCCACATCGATCACTTTTTTACCCGTAAAATCGAATCCCAATTCATATTTCAGCACCTGCCAGGTAGTGGCGTGATGACCCGTACCAAAAGACATTTTTGGTGTGATAATGATCTCGTAAGGGAATTCAGGTTTTGGTTCATGGAATGTTGCTCGAACGATACATTGATCACCAACAATCACCGGATCGTAGTTTTTCTCCCATTCGATGTTCCAGTTCACCTTTTCTACTTCGTCTACCTGGTATTCTACCTGATAGCGATCCAGCACCTCTTTTACTTCTTCGGCATCATAGCCATCCTTTTCACATGATGCGAGAAGTCCCGTTTCTGTTTCTTCAAATGCATCAAAAGGCAAAAGAGAGAGCTCCGCAATCAGGAACTCTCTCTTTTCTTCGTCACAAGTAATTGTGAGTGTAATGAAACTCATTAGAATGATTTAATAATGTCTACAAAATCTCGGCTCTTCAAGCTAGCACCACCTACTAGACCTCCATCTACATCTGGCTGTGCGAACAATTCCTGCGCATTGTCAGGTTTCACACTACCTCCATAAAGAATAGAAATGCTATCTGCCGTTTCCTGATCGTATTGCTCAGCGATCAAACCTCTGATATAAGCATGCATTTCTTGTGCTTGATCAGATGATGCCGTTACTCCGGTACCTATCGCCCAAACTGGCTCATAGGCAATCACTACTTTCAAAATATCTTCTTTTGATAAACCGAAAAGACCTTTTTCGATTTGCTCTTTATTAACCGCAAAATGCTGCTCAGCCTCTCTAGACTCTAATTTTTCACCGCAGCAAAAAATTGGCTTCAAGCCACCTTCCAATACCGCTTTCGTTTTAGAAGCAAGCAAAGCATCATCTTCACCGTAGATTTCTCTTCTTTCGCTGTGTCCTACTACGATGTAGTCAACACCTGCAGATTTCAACATCTCTACAGAGATCTCACCAGTGAAAGCTCCGCTAGCTTTATCGCTACAGTTCTGAGCTCCAACAAATACGTTCTTTGCAGAACCTGCAAGTTGTTTTACGCTTGTGATGTGTACAAATGGAGGAATCAAAATTACCTCTGCATCATTGCTCACCTCATCAGTAGTCATATTGATTACCTCAGACGCTAATTTTTTTCCAGCGTCAAGGTCAAGATTCATTTTCCAGTTTCCAGCCGCAATGTTCTTTCTCATTTCTATGCTATTTGTGTTTTAAAATCGTTGTGAAATCCCTGGGTTAGCGATTTATCCGAATCAAAAACGTTGTTTTTCTATATTCAAAGTCTAATGGGAAAACCAATATTTCTTCTAATCAAAATGATTCACCTATGGTATTCCACGAAGACACTACAAGATTACTGAAAGTATCTCCATGAAGGAAACAGAAGATTGTTTTTTTAAGAAATGAAAAAGACTGGCAGTTATCTGATTTATATTAGTTGTTGAATCAGTCTCCATAGATTATGCTGAAATGTAAACGCAATAAATTCTCACTTTCCAGAAAAGTCACCTATATCAACTGTGCCTACATGTCGCCGATGCTGAAAAAGGTGGAGAAAGCAGGTAAAAAGGGGATTTCCGTAAAAAGAAGACCTTATCAAATCAGCATCGAAGACTTTTTTGGTGAAACCGAACTTCTTAGAACGGAATTTGCGCAACTCATCGATTCTGGTCAACCTAATCGTAATGTGTTGATTCCGTCTGTGTCTTATGGAATGGCCAACGTGGCACAAAATCTGCCCAAAAAGAAAGGGAAAATCCTAATTGCTAAGGATCAATTTCCGAGCAATAAATATCCATGGGATCAGTACAAAGTGGTAGCAATTGACAAACCTACTGATGAAGGAAAATCATGGACTGAAGCGATTATCGATCAAATCGACGAAGAGGTTGCTGCAGTTTGCTTGCCACATACGCACTGGGTGGATGGCTTATTATTTGACCTGGTGGCGATTAGAGAAAAAACTAGAGCCACTTCTTCTGCATTAGTCATTGATGGGACTCAATCCGTTGGGGCTCTACCATTTAGTGTCCAAACAATTGACCCAGATGCATTAATTGTCGCTGGTTATAAATGGATGTTTGGGCCTTACGGGCTTGGTGTGGCTTATTATGGAGAAATGTTTGATGATGGAAAACCTATCGAACATAACTGGATCAATCGAAAAAACTCAGAGGACTTTGGGAATCTGGCCAATTACAGAAGTGATTATCAGCCTGGTGCATTACGCTATGAAGTAGGTGAACACAGCAACTTCATTTTGGTACCTATGTTGCTCACTGCAATTCGCCAATTGAATAAATGGAAGCCTGAAAAAATTCAGGAATACCTTCAAAACCTAACCGAGGGACCAGTTGAAGAACTTACCAATCTCGGATATCAAATTGATTCGCTGGATCATAGAGCAGCTCACCTTTTCGGAATCAGATTTCCAGAATCCATTGATCCGGTAAAGGTAAAAGAAGCACTAGACCAAAACAGAATTAACTTATCCTTCCGAGGTGACGCTATTCGTATTTCGCCCAACATTTACAACGACGAGAAAGACATGAAAAAACTGGTAAAGGCTTTGAGGTCGGCTGTTTAGGTATTTGATTTTTCTATCGGGGAGCTATGAATAATATATCTGATGCCGATGATATCAGGATAATTCGCTCAAAGATCTGGATATTTCGATCTCCAGGATATAAGATCAAGTGTAAGCTTATATTTTAGTCTCAAAGAATGCATACATGATTATTTCCCGGCAGGTTTTTGAATATCAGAATAAACCGTTGATTGAAAAGGTCAAGATTAAAATGCCGTTTAGATATGAGGCTCCTTTCCCCAATGAGGGCTGTTTTCTATACATTAAAGGAGGTAATACACGTGTGCTATCTGCTGAGACAATTAGTCAACATGCTGAGAAAGAGGGAATTTTACTTAAATGCGGGACATATTTCGTTGAGTGGATAAATCAATCCAATGAAAAAGAAATTGAAGTCATTGCATTTCATCTTTATCCAAAGATTATCACTCAACTATATCCTCAGGAGCTTCCTGTGCTTATTAAAAAACAGATAAATGGTGAGCAAATATCCAGGCTTGTCAGTGATGCCATTATCGAGCGGTTTATAGAAAACCTTCAGTTCTATTTTGATAACCCTGTACTCGTAAATGAAGATGTTCTAGAGCTGAAAATCAAAGAACTGTTTCTGTTG
>CAXEKM010000500.1:0-3457 GCA_963996645.1 uncultured Marinoscillum sp. | reverse complement strand
TTAACCATTTGGGGAGCACTCTGGGGAGTAATGGGGATGATCTTAAGTGTGCCTATTACTGTTATCATGATTGTTGTGTTTGAAGAAATTCCACAATTGAGAAGTGTAGCCATACTACTCTCCGAAAAAGGTCAGCTCAAGAACCTGGATGAAGAAAACAATTGAACCAAAGTCGGTTTAACTTGTTAACCAAAGTAAAAACTCTCACATGAAACGTACCAGTTTACAAGCATTAACACTTTTATTAGCTGTAGCTATCTTTTCGTGCAGCTCTCCAAAAAAATCTGAAGAAACATCAGGCGAAGAAAAAGTAGAAGAAGCTGCTAAAGATCTAGGCCCTAAAAAATACACTGTTTATAAGGCTCCAGCTTCTTATGATTACCCTAATGCCTCATTAGAAATGATAGAGCCATCATCTCTGCTTGATACGGGTGAAACTACTTTTAAATTCGAAGTAACTAACTATGAATTAGGCATTCAAACACCTGATGCAGCTGCAAGAGGAATTGCTAATTCAGGAAAAGGGCAACATATTCATTTTATTCTGAATAATGATCCTTATTCTGCACACTATGAGCCAGAGTTTACCAAAAGCCTTCCTGAAGGAAAACACGTTGTTTTAGCATTTCTTTCCAGGTCATATCATGAGGCTGTAAAAAATGGCTCTTCCTATATATTGAAGGAGTTAGTTGTAGGATCACCTGATGAAAGTACTCCTTCATTTGATGAATCAGCTCAACATTTATTCTACAGCAGACCAAAAGGAACCTATAGCGGAAAAGACACTGAGAAATTGATGTTGGATTTTTTCTTATTTAATACCTCTATTTCTCCAGATGGTAACAAGGTGAAAGCTACAATCAACGGAGAAGAGCATATGATTACAGAGTGGTCTCCTTATTATATAGAAGGATTAGAAAAAGGACAGGTTTCAATTAAATTGGAATTGATTGATAAAGATGGTAAAAACATCCCAGGACCATACAATACAGTGGAAAGAATGGTGACACTAGCAGAATAAACTCACCTGAAAATACAATATTTCAATCCCATCACTTGCCGTGATGGGATTTTTTGTATCTTAGAAGACTGATATTCAATCAAATACCATCATGAACTCCACTACTCACTCAATGAATATCGTCAGTATTTTGAAAGAAAATGGATACAAAATCACTGAACGAGATTCATCAACTGTCCTAAAAAAGCCTAGCACTGGTAGCTTAACCACTTTCATCATTTTCGGAATTATTGGATTAACCTTACTGACAGCAGGCATCTACATAGGGCTACATGCCACTACTATCTTAAGTGGATTGGTATTTCTTGGAGTTCCCTTAATCTATGAGCGGTACAAATACCCGAATACTATTATCATCAACTCAGAAACCAAGGAAATGACACTTAAGTCAGGATATACAGTTACCAGAGTCTATCGATTTAATGACATAAGTGCGCTAGAAGTAGATGAATCAATCGTGACTAGTGATGTCAGCCCTTTCAAAGACGGATATCAAGACTTCATTTATACTTTTAAGGTGCAAATTGGGAGAAATAGCCACAAACTAATGAATCTGGTATTCAGAAAAGAAAGCGAATCATCAGTTGGAGCAGTTACTTCTTACCTATCCGAAAGACTAGCTCTTCAAACGACACTTTAATCTTCCCATTCTGCTACAAACAAATTAGTATCTCGGTTGCCTCCATTAAATCTATTGGAGGCCCAAACTAACTGTTTCCCATCCGGGCTAAACATGGCGAATGAATCGAATACTTCATCGTAAGTAATTCGTTCTAGACCAGAACCATCTATATTTATCATATACAGGTTGAATGGAAAACCTCTTTTAGACTCGTGATTAGAAGAGAAAACTACCTTTTCTCCTGATGGATGGAAATATGGCGCCCAATTTGCATTACCTAGATTGGTGATTTGCTTCAAATCAGAGCCATCAACATTGCAAATGAACAGCTCCATTTGAGTTGGTTGAACCAAGCCTTGAGCCAACAAATCCTTGTACTCTTTGATCTCTTCTTCCGTTTCTGGACGAGATGCTCTAAAGATCAACTTGGTACCATCAGGAGAGAAAAAAGCACCTCCATCGTAGCCAAGTTCATCAGTCACTTGCTTCACGTCTGTACCATCAATATTCATGGTATATAATTCCAAATCACCTGAACGCGTAGATGTAAACACTATTTTATCACCCTTTGGAGAAACCGTAGCCTCCGCGTCATATCCTTCTGTATCTGTTAATTGGTTGACAATATTACCCGCCATATCAGCAACGAAAATATCATAGGAGTCATATATTGGCCATACATACTTACCTCCTACTGATCTAGGTGGATCAGCTGGACATAGGGAATCGCCAAGATGAGTAGAGCCGTAGACAATGGTAGAATCACCAGGCAAGAAATAAGCACAAGTAGTTCGACCCAAACTTGTACTGATCATTGGCGGTCTTTGTCCTGGTTGTGCATTATTGACATCCAATGTGAATATCTGATCACAAGAGACACCCCATTCCGAGAAATCGGACTGAAACACCAATTGATCTCCACCAAATGACCAATAAGCCTCGGCATTATTCCCTCCCCATGTGAGCTGTCGAATATTCTTCAAGTGAGATTCTTGTTCATATCGAAGAGAATCGCTGAACTCTGCTACCTCCGCTGTTTCCTGAGAAGTAGACTTAGGTCCATTACATGAAAATAATATTAGGACTGAAACAATACCTGTAATGTATTTCATAACAATTAACTTTAAACACGGACTAAAACTAATTATAACTTCTTTATTATGAGGTTCATCACAGCTTTAATACTTGGATGTTTTTTAATATCCTGTCAACAACAACCCGAATCCACTACTTCCATTTCACAGGATATTCAAGTCTTAGCAAGTGATTCACTTCAAGGCCGAGAGGTGGGAACAAAGGGAGAACGAATGGCTGCAGCCTATTTGGTGAGTCGATTTAAGTCGATAGGTTTAGAGCCGAAGGGTACTACTAACTATATCCAATCTTTCTTTGTGAAAGACGCAGATAATCCGCATGAACAAGCAAAGATGTCTTCAATTGACTCTATCAAAGGAATTGAAGGAAGAAACGTAATCGCTTTTCAGGATAACCCGGGAGATAATCTTATTATCGTTGGTGCTCATTATGATCACTTAGGCTACGGAGGCTTCTCCTCTCTTCATAGAGGTGATACAGCAATTCATAATGGAGCTGATGATAACGCTAGTGGTGTAGCTGCCATGCTGGCAATTGCCCAATATTTTAAGAATAACCCTCCCAACTCAGACCTTCTATACATGGCTTTTTCTGGAGAAGAGAAAGGTCTTTGGGGTTCGAACTATTTCGTTAAAAACCCGACTGTAGATCTTTCAAATACCAATTTCATGATCAACATGGACATGGTTGGCAGATTGGATACCGCAAAAGGAATTGCC
>CAXEKM010000499.1:0-2838 GCA_963996645.1 uncultured Marinoscillum sp. | reverse complement strand
TTTCCTCGATGATCATCTACAAACAGATCAGACTGAAAATATTCAAACATTCGACATTTCTCTTAATATGACTGTTCCATCATCATCCGACTACGTTATTGGTACTCTTCCACCAGAACAATGTATTTTGTAGCTTTTTTTGGGCTTTGAATCACTAATATTCTACTGCTGCCCTACCTATCCTATCCCACAAAACCATGAGCAACCGCTCCAGTTTTCCAAGTTTGGTTCCGCTTTTCAAAGCGGATTTAAGAAGTCAATACTTCCCTTATATTTCTCAACATCTTTTCTCGCCATGCCATATGTCATCCATATTCTTGGCCTTTCTTTTGATCCTCCTAATTTTACAGGATCCTTCAGGAAATACTTCTGAATATATTTCTTAATCCCTGCTTCCATATCTCCAAGATAACACCAGTGTATATGGTGTATTTTTCCTGTTTTTTCTTTCTTTAAGCAATTATCTGTTGATTTGTAGTCCGGTTTTTTATTCCACATGGTGATCGCATGTAGATGTGGATGACATGTTCCATCATCTCTATTTTTTACTTCTCCGACTACTATTGAACCAATCATATTTGACCACGCATTTCTTCTCGCTAAAGCTTTGAAATCTTTCAAGAGATCCTGGCAATATTTTTCTCCTTGATCCTGGGGAACTTTATCACTTCTGGTTGTCAAAGTATTGAATCTAAAATGTATCAAACCAGGTAATTCTCTTTTCCATTGAGTAAGCCGTTTAAAGATCCTATTGTATCGTTTTACCTTTGCATATGTTGTATTGCATTTATTGCATCTTCTGCATGAATACAATGTAAAATCTTCTGGATCCATTCTATTATTTGCTTGGGATTCCGCTATTCTCCAATTGTAAGCTGGACTATATGGTTCTGGACACTCTTTACACGTCCATCCTGCTACATCAGGATTACATGACCAGCAGGTCATTGGATGGTATGAACAAACTTCTGGTATGATCTTCTTTTCTTCTTTGTTCCATTTTCTTCCACACCATTCGTCATTTATTGCTTCCTCGTATGAGTAATCCGAAGGTATTAGTGTGCTTGGCACAAAGTGAACCCCCCTTAACTTGGTTGGGGGTACCTTTCCCAACATTTTCTATTCCTCCTCCTGAGAATAGATTTCACAGGATGGGTTGCTACACATCCAGTATTCTTTACTCCAGAATGTAGCTTCTACTTCGCATTCTGGACAAGTTTCTGTCCTCACATGAACTATCATCTCGCGGCTGGCTGCGCCCAAGGTCTATAAACCTCCGCGTTTCGCCATGTATCCGATGGCGATTCCATACGGTTCCTCTTCTACTGCCACTCAGACAAGTTTCCTGATTAAATTGGACGCCATCGAACAAAACAATTCAAGATTTCTTGACGTTGGTCAATGTCTTTCACTTATCAACCGCAAGTTGATGAGACAACTGCAACTATATCCAGTTCAAGTTGAGATGGCTTATGATTCGTCTGTTTCTAATAATACTGAACAGACATGGCGTATTGAATGCGCACCTAATACGTATATGGTTCGTCAAGCTCTGAAATTTGCTTTTGAGAATTGGTTAGCTGCTACGGCTGATGCTAGAAAAATGACCAAAGAAGCTCGATGGATGGATTTTAAGTTATTTTACAATGATTTTCACTACGATCAAGGTTCTAAAACTTCTTTTGGTAATCTTCTTCCTAATTCCTCTGTGCAGACTTTAGTTGATTATTCCTATTCTGCTGTTAGTAATACTATGCAGTGGCTGCCTACTATTATTGATTCTCCTGATACTGGTGTTGATATGCACTACCAATTATTTGGTGAAACTGATTCTGATGAATTCGGTATTTTACACGAATATCTGAAGAGTTACAAACTCAATGTTGCTTCACCTGATCCAGCACAATTTCCAGCTCCTTTGGATACTCCCTATGAGGATGCTTTTGCACAGCTTTCCGAGGAAGCTTCGTACTTACTTGCTTCTCGTGGTGCATCTCCTCCTTATGATGCAGATAATTTCCAAATCAATCTTCAAACCTTTTGGATTGGCATACAAAATATGATTTCTGCTGCTGGTGTTGCAGCTACTCCATCATATATGCAGCGCACTTCGACTCCATGGTTCATCGCTCCGGCTGGATTGATTCAAATCACGAATCAAGCTTCTACCACACATACTGGTATTCTTAGAGTAAATGTTTTACATGGTAAAGATAAAGGAATAAACACAGGAGATATTTAGATGGTTAGATACGGCAAGCCTTTTAGAAAGAAAACCGCAGGTGGCAAACACCGTAAAGGTACAATGATTAAATACAAATATTCCAATCGTGGAAAAAAGATTGGTGCCGTAAAACACGGTAGATCTAATTATTCAGGTCGTCGAAAATATGGTCGAACATACCGCCGATACTAAGCCTTTCTTGGTTTCTCTTGCTGAGAAATTAACTACCAAGAAGGCACGCACTGACTTTGTTAAAGTTAGACATCAAACTTCTTGTTTCCTATTACTTATTGCTAATTTAGTCGCTGAACTTCGTCATCTTTGGTTATGATTATGTTTTCTAAAGCTGTTAAATATGGTTCTTATTTGGTACCTGTTCTTGGGACTTATAATTTCTATAAAGCTGGTCGATTTGCCTGGTCTGGTGCTAGTCTTGCCGGTGATTTGGCTTTAACATATTCAGCATTTCAATACTTAACTTCTGATGAGATTGATACTCTTAGTATCGATGGTGGTTTTTTCATTAATTCTTTTCTTAATGCAGAAGGAATGAATCATCCTACTTTTTTCTATATGGATACTGTTTTTTCACGTGCTGATGACATGCAGTATTT
>CAXEKM010000498.1:0-2034 GCA_963996645.1 uncultured Marinoscillum sp. | reverse complement strand
TTGTCTCTACGCCTTACATGGATGAAGCAAGTCTTTGCGATCGAGTAGCCTTGATTCAATCTGGAGAGATACTCGCTATAGATACACCAACAGGCATCAACAAACTATTTAACAAGCCTTTACTAGCTGTAAATGGCTCTAACAAATACCGGCTCCTCAAACTGCTAAAGGAACATCCCTCCTGCTTTTCTGCCTATTCATTTGGTTCGGAAATTCATTTCACCAGTTCAGTAGAATTACCATCAGAGGAACTCACTGAATGGCTAAAAGATCGAATGCAAACAGATATTGAGGTAAGAAGCATTACACCAGGCATTGAAGACACTTTTATGAAACTAATGACTCAGGAAGCATGAAAAGTGAGACGATCATAGAAGTAAAAGACCTTGTAAAAGCCTTCGGAAGCTTTCATGCGGTAGACCACATCAGTTTTGAAACGTATAAAGGTGAAATCTTCGGCTTTTTAGGTGCCAATGGAGCAGGTAAAACAACTGCCATGAAGATGCTGACTGGCCTGTTGAGTCCAACCAGCGGAGAAGCAATAGTAGCTGGTTTTGATGTATTCAAGCAGTCTGAAGAAATCAAAAAGCACATCGGCTACATGAGTCAAAAATTCTCATTATATGCGGATCTCACAGTGAAGGAAAACATTCAATTGTTTGGTGGAATTTACGGATTGTCCAATGCTCAAATCAAAGACAAAACACATCAGTTGCTTTCCAGATTAGCATTAGAATCATCTGCCAATACACTCATTCAAAGTCTTCCATTAGGATGGAGACAGAAATTAGCCTTCTCAGTAGCAATGATTCATGATCCAGAAATCATTTTTCTCGACGAACCAACAGGAGGTGTTGATCCGATAACCAGAAGACAGTTTTGGGACATGATCTATGAAGAAGCTGATCAGGGCACGACCGTTTTTGTGACGACACACTACATGGATGAAGCAGAATACTGTGATCGGATATCCATGATGGTATCCGGAAAGATTGCTGCACTTGGGACTCCTGATGAATTAAAGTCAGGATTCAATGCTGCCAATATGGATGAAGTGTTTGTAGGAATTGCCAGGGAGGGGCGTACACTAGCGTCATGAAACGATTTTTAGCTTTTGTCAAAAAGGAGTTCTTCCACATTTTCAGAGATAAGCGAACGCTGTTGATCTTATTTGGAATGCCTGTAGCTCAAATCATGCTGTTCGGTTATGCCATTACCAATGAAATCAGGGATGCCAAAATTGGCTTTCTGGACTACAGCAAGGACGAACAAACACTAGAACTTAAAGAGAAAATTCTCTCGAACAGCTATTTCGAAGAAGGCGCTCAAATTCATGACCAAAGTGAAATGGAAGGTGCTTTCAAGGATGGCAGTGTGAAGCTGATTGTTGTATTCGAGCAAGATTTTGCCAAAAACCTTGAAGGAACTGGCAAAGCCTCCATGCAGCTACTTGCGGATGCTTCCGATCCCAACACCGCTAATACACTTGTTAATTACATTCAAGCTATTGTTGGAGACTTTTCATTGAGTCAAAATAGTACTTCATCTGTTCCATTTACCATCAACGTTGCCTCTCGCTACTGGTACAATCCAGAACTGGATGGAGTTTACTATTTTGTTCCAGGGCTAATCGCCATATTGCTTATGCTAGTTTCGGCAATGATGACATCCATTTCTATTGCCAGAGAGAAGGAACTTGGAACCATGGAAGTATTGCTTGCCTCTCCCATGCAGCCTGCTCAAATTGTGCTAGCAAAGGTTATCCCGTATGTTTTGCTATCGCTAGTTGATGCCTTGATCATTTTGGCTCTGGGCAAGTTCGTCTTTGGAGTGCCGATATTGGGCAATTTCGGCCTGTTGCTATTCGAAACTTTCTTATTCATTTTGCTGGCTCTTTCTCTTGGGATTTTGATTTCCACAGTTGCTGAGACACAGCAAACAGCCTTACTCCTATCCCTCATGGGATTGATGCTTCCTACCATTCTTTTGTCTGGGTTCATTTTTCCGATAGAAAACATGCCATTACCACTGAGA
>CAXEKM010000497.1:0-7084 GCA_963996645.1 uncultured Marinoscillum sp. | reverse complement strand
TGATTTCAGATATCGCCATGAAAAAGGGAGATCAGGCTGGTTTGATCACTTTTGAACATATGATAGATACCACGATAAAGGCCAATCACCGGGGTGCACAGATTTATCAGATCATGGAGGCACTGTATCATCAAAAGACATCTTTCAATGAGGTAGATATTGCTTCCGTTTATACACATGCGGTGAAGAATGTGAATCAGCGTAGTTTGATGCTGATGTTCACCAATTTCGAATCCATTCATAGTCTGAATCGACAACTTCCATATTTGAAATTGATCAATAGAAAGCATCTATTGATTGTGGTGTACTTCAGAAATACAGAAGTGGATAAGCTTTTAGTGGATAAAGCCAACAGCACACGAGAGATCTATGATCAGGCTATCGGTAGACAAATGCTGGAGGAGAAACTTTTGATTAGAGACGAGCTAAGTAGAGCCGGTATTCTGTCCCTCTATACCACACCACAAAACCTCAACGTAGATGTCATCAACAAATACATTGAGGTGAAAGCGAAGCGGATGCTATGATTAATCCTGGTAGGGTGTAAGAAACGACTTGATGTATTGCTGATGACTTGGAGAAAACTTTGTCCAATCACCAAAATCAAAGGCAGTGTTAACAGTATCAAGTGTAATTCTTATGGAGTCAATTGACTCTAATTCTTCCTTGAATTGGAATTCATCATCTACCTCCCATATAATAATGGATGGAGAAGTTTGGCATGCGATGAAGTATTGATAGAAATCCTTAAAATTGTTAAAATTAGAATTACTAAGGTGATTGATAATGTACAAGCCATTCTGATCGCACCAGTCTAATACCAGTTTCGGAATTAACCCATTAACAATTATGGTGTTTAAATAGCTGGATTTGATGTTCTGCAAATCTTGAATGATTTCTAAACTGTCAAGCCTTTCAATTGGTAATTCCACGGTGAATAATTCCTCAATATGCTCATTGATGGCAATCTCCTTCGATCTTAAAACCTTTACTGACCGAATCCCAAAATTTCTGATATAATATCCTGAATAAGTTGGAAATGTAGCATTGTAATGAATTTCCATCCGATACAAATGAGGGGTAGTCGCACTCCAGGAGTTTAAGTCATTGAAGTAATTGGTATGGCTAACAAAGCCGTCTGGTTGATGAAGTATATTGTCATTTTCTTCAAAAGAAGTTGACTTAACTTTTTGACCAGATTTGAATGAGTAAATATTGATTTCAGTTTTTAAACTATCCAAATTCCAATCGCTATCACCTTTATTCTCAAACCAGTAATTGACAGAGTACCGTTTCCATTGAGTGGTGTCAAAAGCTTTCTTATCTAATCTTGAGTTGATCAATACCACGGAAGGATAAACCTTTACACTGTCATGCGGGAGCGTGAAGAAGTCATAATCAAATGATTCATGATTACTTGAATGGAAGGAGCTTTCAATTTTGTTGGTTTCTAACAATTTATGGAGTTCGGTACTTTGACCGAAACCTACCAATGAGATAAGAAAAATAGAAATAATGAGTATTAACCTAATCATTGTTCTACTTACTTGGACTGTTTCAACTCCCTCACTTCCTCAGTTAGCTCATCAATCTTTGTGAGGAGTTCCCTCATTACAGGGTTTGAGGTGGAGGAGTTCCTTAATTCTTCTTCTCTGAAACCCAGTAAGGTGTCTATCCTTCCAATAATTAGTGACCCAATAATGAATACCACAAAAATAATTGGTGTGGAAATCAACAAGTTGTCATAGATCAGTCTCCCGAAAGTGGTGTCTTCGTATGCTTCTAATAGCACGAACGCAATCATTAGAAACTGGATATAACCGATATACATTCTGGCTCTGTCAATGTAGACTTTCCATCGGATAAAGGTTTTTTTATTGGCTTTGATTTGGCTCATATGGCTATGATTGAAAAAGCCCTGACAAAAGTGTCAAGGCTTTGAGTGTCATAAATGATGTACTTAGAACTGAACTTCAGGAGCTTTCTCTGCACCTTCTTCAGCTTCGAATAATGGCTTTCTTTCAAAACCACCCCATCCAGCGATCATGCTGTTAGGAAACGTTCTGATGTAAGTATTGTATTCCTGAGTAGTCTCATTATAGCGTTTTCTTGAAACCGCAATTCTGTTCTCGGTACCTTCTAGCTGTGCTTGTAGCTCCAGGAAGTTTTGATTGGACTTCAGCTCAGGATACTTTTCTACGGTAACCAATAGTCGAGATAACGCTGAATTCAATTGACCTTGAGCAGCCTGAAACTGTTTCATGTTTTCTGCTGTAAGGTTACTAGCATCCAAATTAATGCTGGAAGCTTTTGAACGTGCTTCGGTTACACCAACCAACACCTCTTTTTCCTGATTAGCGAATCCTTTGACTGTGTTAACCAAATTAGGAATCAAATCACTTCTTCTTTGGTATTGCGTTTCTACATTTGACCATTCCGTGTTAACGGCTTCTTCTTTAGTGACCATGTTGTTGTACTTTCCAGTAAAGAAATTGTATACTAGAAAAACGGCTACAACTACAATGATTATGGTTATCCATTTTTTATTCATAATTCTGCTTTATTAGTTTTAGCTTGTGGTATAATTACAAGGATACGAGAACTAACGATATTGTGAAAATTCGGATACTTTTTCCCTTAATAATATTTCTATTTTCTAGCATTACTTATGCTCAGGATGTAGCCATTCCATCACTCAAAACGCGTGTAACGGACCAAACAGGCACGTTATCATCTGGTGAAATCAGATCTCTGGAAAGTAAACTGAAAAGTTTTGAAGAGAGCAAAGGAAGCCAGGTTGTAGTGGTGTTGATCCCAACTACCGGAGATGAAACCATAGAACAATATGCTATTCGTCTGGCAGAAGCCTGGAAGATCGGTAGAGATGGAGTGGATGATGGAGTGATTATGCTATTTGCGATGCAGGATCGTAAAATGCGTATTGAAGTAGGGTATGGGCTGGAAGGAGCTCTAACGGATGCATTGAGCAAACGAATCATTACCAATGTGATAACGCCAGACTTTAGGTCAGGACATTTCTACAGTGGTATTGATGGAGGAGTAGATGTGGTGATTAGTGCTATCAGTGGGGAAGAGCTACCGCCTGCAGTGCGTCAGCAGACATCTTCCAATGATGATGGTATTTTGTCTGGGCTTGGTCCATTCTTGTTAATTTTTGGATTTGTCTTTTTCGCGATTATCAAAGCCGTTCTTCATAAAAAAGTTGGTAAAGGGAAGTCTGTCGGAATCATGTCTGTGATTGTCTTCCTGCTATCATGGTTACTACTAGGATTTGCTGCGGCTATATTTATCACCGTTATTGTATCCATATTTATGGCTGTTCCTTCCGGTGGAGGTAGAGGCGGTCGTGGTGGCGGAGGCATGTACTGGGGAGGCGGAGGCGGCTTCTCAAGTGGTGGTGGTTTCTCTGGCGGAGGCGGCTTCTCCGGTGGCGGAGGCGGCTTTGGAGGCGGTGGAGCTTCTGGTGGTTGGTAATCTCAAAATCTTAAGAATTCAATGGCTAAATATACTTTTACAGATACTGAAAAAGAGCAGGTAAAGCAGGCTGTCAAGGACCTTGAGACGGTTTCCTGTGGTGAAATTGTTCCATACTTTGTTAATTCTAGTGACGATTACGCAGAGGCTTCCTGGTATACCGCAGGTATTTTCGGAGGAGGCATAGCTGCATTGTTAGCAATCCTGTCCTATCTATGGCTGTTGCCAATGCGGGTTACACCGCTGGAGATAAGTTTGTTCATTTTGGGAGCATTTGTGCTGGGTTTTCTGATTCCAGTGATTTTACCACAATCCAAACGATTTATTATTTCCAAAGACCGTCAGGCAGAACGTGTCAATCAAAGAGCCTTACAAGCTTTTATAAATGAGAAAGTATTCGAAACAGAAGAACGAGTAGGTATTCTCATTTTCGTTAGTCGTGTAGAACATCAAGTGATGGTGCTAGGGGATGAAGGAATCAGTAAAAAGCTGAAGCCTGAAGATTGGCAACATGTGGTGGAGGAAGTGATTAAGGGCATCAAATCTGATGAAATCGCTCAAGGCATGGTTTCGGCCATAGCTCTATGTAAAGACTTGCTGTTGGAGCACGGGTTCGTTAGGAAATCGACTGACTTCAATGAGCTGGATGATGGGCTTCGAATAGAAGATTAATTGCCTTTCAGTTCGTTTAACTTTTCTAGTAGTTCGATGATCTTGTCCTTATGATCTCTATTTTCCTGAATTAGTTGATGGGCTTTTTCCAGGATTGAATCTTTAAGTGGAGAAGGTTCCATTTTCTGAAGTAAAGAAAGTATGTCAGTCTTTTTGTATTCTGCTGAGGGTTCCTGAGCTGAAAGTACTCCAGAGATCAAATACTGTAAGCTGATATTATAAATATGGGCAAACTTCTTTTTTACACTGTCAGGTGTTGCATTGGTGCCATTTTCATATGCTGCTAAGGTGCCTCTTTTGATTCCTAACTTCCTTGCACAAGCTTCTTGAGAATCACCCGCCTCTTTGCGTGTGGAGGCTATGCGTTTACCAATCTCAGACTTTAATTCTGACATGTAATTCTAAATCAATAAATAATGTTATGAATAATTGCAATTGTTATTTATTATAACTTATTTAGCATAACGGAATCATAATAATTAACTGAATCAAATGTACTCAAAGGATGCGTTTATATAACAAACGTTTGTCCAAGATTACGTCATTTTCAAATCTTGCAGGAGTTACTCAACAGGATCTTTGTTTGAGTATCTCTCAAGGTTTTAAAGATGATTATAACAGAGATGTTTCGACCGAAAAGATAATTGAGGCATTTATTATTTGTGAGATACAAGTCTCTGTTTCAGTTAATAATGTCGAGCTTGTTAGAAATGATGCCCTTTTACAAGCGATTAGCAAATTGCTTAGATTCTAGCCCAATTTTTTGTGATAAATCATCTTTACTAAACCAGAGTCAAACTCTTCGATATCTTTTATTTGAAGCCAGGTTTCTGACCTGCTGCTATTGAATAGTGGTACTCCTGTACCAAGCAAAACCGGCATTTTGAATATCCATAATTCATCAATTAGGCCAGCTTCCAATAAAATGGTGTTGATTTCGGCTCCACCAACGAGCCAGATGTCCTTGCCTTTTTCTTCCTTTAGACGCTTTACACAGCCAGGAATGTCATGATGGATAAAGGTAACTTCATCGGTAGATTCTGACTGCAAGTCATGGGTGAATATGTAGCTTTTTTTAGTGCTGTAAGGCCAATCTCCAAAGTCCAATACCTGACGATACGTTTTGCCTCCCATTAATACTGTATCAATGGTCTCTAAAAAGTTGGTGTATCCGTAATCCTGATCGGTGTATAGCCAATCTACATCTCCATTGGATCTGGCAATGTATCCATCCAGGCTAGTGGCGATAAAGAGTTTAACGCGTTTCATAAGTCACAAATGCTTTTAGCTTCTTCAATGATGTTGTGTGCCTTCTTTTGATCGAGTCCCAATTCCAGCAATACCTCTCTATGATCTACGAGTGTATTGGCTAGGATGATGTGCTTTTCGAATAGTTTTTCACGGATATTTTTCTGTATGCTGGAGATGGTGGTAATCGGATAGATATTATGCCGATTGACCAAACTTTTCAGGCTATGTCCGGGATAGTCCCAACTCAATAAATGTAAACCTGAGCATTGACCAAAATCGATGGCGTCTTTGGTGAATCGTGCATTGGTTACCACCCAGCCTTCGTATTTTCTATTAATAAACCGATGGTCATCTTTCCAAACAGAAGATAAATCTTCAAATCGTGATTTGATGTACATCGGTACTTTTACATCCGTTTTATAACCTAGCCGATTGTGAAATTTACACTCCATCATTCGAACTACATGTTTGTTGACGGCTAATACATCTACCTCATGCGTAACGCATCGTCCTTGCATGGTGTCTCCAACGGTAATTTCAAACCCCTCTTTTCTCATGAGCTCTCCTACAAATAGTTCGAAAGGATAACCTGTAGGTCCTAGCTGAAGTATCGACTTTTTCAATCCATAGCGTGATGCTTTAGCTTTTTCTCTGTTTTTGAGCAATCGATGTGCTTTACGATAGATTTCTCTGGTGGTGATACCTTCAAAAAGTCCTTTCCGAATAGTTGCAGTGATTTTATCAGCTTGTTCAGGAGAAGCTCCAGCTTCTGTTAGACTTTTTTTGAGTTTGTCTGGGTTGAACTCATCCTTCTCTCCGGAGAATTTCTGTATGATTATTGGGTTGTTACTCACGTTGGGAAGATACTATACATCCTGAAAATATCTTCATGGAGAAGGTTTATTCTTTAACCAATGCCTGTTGTAATCCGGTGATTGTTTTTTCTTTAAAAAGGCCAGTTTCCTGGATGAAATACAGAATATATCGAGCATACTCTGGATGTAACATCAATTCCTGAATATCCATAATATGGCTAGCAATATATTGCTGGTCTTCATTTAAGTGTTCACTCATGCCGAGCCAGGTTGGTAGATTGTATTCAATACTGAAACGTAAAAAACGTATTTCAATATTGTTGGGTGATTTAAGGCTAGCCTGCTCCATGAGTTGTTCGTACATTCTTACTTGACTCAGTTTGGTAAATGGATTCCAGGCGGTTTTTGCCTTCAACGCATAAGCACAGGCGGTATAGGCTTGAATAACCGATTCGTCTGAATTGTTGATTGTTACTTGATGATAGAAAGCATCTACTTGCTGATTCACCACAGCTTGTCGAAACCCTTCGCGTAGTTGAATTAATTCATCGTTTCCAGTTAATGAGGAATAGGAAAGCGTGGTGAATAGTAAAAAACAATTCAATAGGTTCATATTTCAATGATATTGGAAGTAATGAAGGATGACTAAAGAATTTATTTTTATGTGAGTAATGTGTCGTTATATTTGCAAACCATTTTAAAAAATGCACTCGTAGTTCAACTGGATAGCCCCGATAGCTATCGGGGGGATTTCGGCTAAAGTGATAGAGAATGGAATCAAAGTTTTGAGTTGAAAGGCAAAACAGAAATGCACTCGTAGTTCAACTGGATAGAATACCGGATTTCGGCTC
>CAXEKM010000496.1:0-2682 GCA_963996645.1 uncultured Marinoscillum sp. | reverse complement strand
TCCTCCTACTTTCGGGTGTTGCAAGGCAACGAAAGCAGCAATAAATGCACCACCAATGGAAAGGAAGAACTGGAGAAAGTCAGTGATCAATACACCTTTTAGTCCTCCAAGGGAGCTGTATATTACCGTAATTGTCCCGGCTATTAGAACGGTTTGCAGAGGAGTAAGTCCCAATAAAACACCGCCTATTTTAATGGCTGCCAGAGATACAGTAGCCATGATCATGACATTGAAAAGCAAGCCAAGGTAAATAGCTCTAAATCCTCTCAGGAATCTGGCGATTTTACCACTATATCGTAGTTCGTAAAATTCTACATCTGTGACTACACCAGACTTTTTCCAAAGACGCGCATAGACAAATACGGTAAGCATACCAGTTAATAAGAATGCCCACCAGGCCCAGTTTCCTGAAACACCATTTTGACGTACAATGTCTGTTACCAGGTTAGGAGTATCGGTTGAGAAAGTTGTGGCCACCATCGAAACACCAAGTAGCCACCAGGGCATCTTCCCGCTTGCTGTGAAGTAGTCATCTGCATCCTTGTTTCCAGACTTGGCAGTCCAGATTCCGATACCTAATGAAATAATGAAGAAACCGATCACAAAAGACCAGTCAAGAGCACTCAAAACCATATTAATAACTTTACGAAAGAAAAATTAAGCCTAAATATAGAGTAAACATTCGAAACGTTTGCTTTAAGGAAATAAAAAGTTTCTTTTCCTTATTATTTAACAAAATCATGTTATATTGAGACTGATTTTTATTGATTACCCAAGTTATACTAATTAAATAATATGGACAGAAGAGATTTTGTGTGGAAAACTGCGGCAGGTGCGACATTTGCTATGATGAGCCCATCATTCTCATTTGGTATTGGTAAGACGGAAGATAAAATCCGCCTTGGTTTTATAGGAATAGGTGCTCGAGGAACCGGACAACTGGGCTTGACCTTGAAGCGAAAGGATATTGTGGTAACAGCCGTATGTGACGTTGATCCAGAGCGATTGGCTAATGCTTCTAAAATGGTGCAAGAAGCTGGTATGAAAAAGCCAGCAACATTCGGGTCTGGTCCATATGCTTATCAGGAGTTGCTGAAAAGGGAAGATGTAGATGCGGTAATCATTTCTATCCCTTGGGTATGGCACACGCCTATGGCTATTGATGCCATGGAAGCGAAAAAAGCTGTTGGCCTGGAGGTGGCTGGTGCATTCGATATTCAAGAATGTTGGGCATTAGTGGATGCATATGAAAAGACCGGTACACCATTTATGATATTAGAGAATGTCGCTTACAGAAGGGATGTAATGGCCGTTCTAAATATGGTTCGTCAGGATTTGTTTGGAGAAGTCATTCATTTACAAGGTGGCTATCAGCACGATTTGCGCCATGTAAAGTTTAACAATGGTAAGCAGTTGTATGGCGGAGGAGTAGAGTTTGGTGACAAAGCTTACAGTGAAGCTAAGTGGAGAACTGGTCATTCTGTGCATAGAAATGGAGATTTATATCCGACGCATGGTTTGGGACCAGTTGCTAACTATATCAATAATAATAGGGGTAATCGATTTGTATACTTAACATCTACTGCTTCAAAAGCAAGAGGATTGCATGAATATGTGGTAAATCATCCACAAGGGGGTGAAAGCCATCCGAATGCGGATGTAGAGTTCAAGCTTGGAGATATTGTCACTACCGTGATTAAATGTGCGCAAGGTGAGTCTATTGTGTTGACCCATGATACCAATCTTCCAAGACCTTACTCTTTAGGATTCAGAGTACAAGGAACCAAAGGAGTATGGATGGATGTGAATGACGGTATACATATAGAAGGAAAGAGTCCGGAACATGAATGGGAAAACGATGCTGAGTATATGAAGAAATATGATCATCCACTGTGGAAGAAATTTGAGGCTGATACAGAGGGTGCAGGACATGGTGGTATGGACTTCTTTGTAATTCACGCATTTGTGGAGGCCTTGAAGCGTAATGAGCCAATGCCAATGGATGTGTATGACGCGGTTTCATGGGCGGCTGTTACTTGCCTGTCAGAGCAGTCTATAGCTGATGGAAGTGAGCCGGTTCAATTCCCTGACTTCACGAGAGGAAAGTGGATGACCAGAAAGCCAATTTTTGGATTTGATGATCGATATTGATTGAAGTGTAGTTTATAAGCAAAAGCCTGGGCGTTGTGTCTGGGCTTTTTTTTGTGCCTTTTCGAAGAATAGATTGCATAAGATGGTTTAAGAATAAAAAGAAACTAAACGAAAGTTAAATAAAATATTATTTCTTTCTTTTGATTGTTTAAAATATTATATACTTTCGAATAATTACTTTTACCAAATTAAAACGCTATGAAAATTAAAACTCTACTTTCGTTTAGTTTTTTATGTAGTCTACTCACTCTTTCGACTGCATTGATTGCTCAACGTCCCACTACATTGTATGTGGATGCTAACTACACAGGAGGTTCTTCTGATGGATCTTCTTCAGCACCTTTTACTACTATTCGTGCTGCCCTTGATTATCGAGGTAATACACTAGGTATATCAGGGATGGTGTCTGATGAGCGTATTCTTGTCAAAAACGGAACATATGCTCCCGATTCAACAGAAATGATATTTTTAACCGCTACCAATGGTGGTAAATCAGGTTTATGGTTTACACTGGAGGCTGAGGATAGTGTG
>CAXEKM010000495.1:0-3910 GCA_963996645.1 uncultured Marinoscillum sp. | reverse complement strand
CTTCCCCATGCGTATAATGAAGAGCACCAGTCACATTTAACTCTTTCGAGAATGCATGACTCAAGTGCAGTTGGTAATGATCCTGACCATAGTTATCAACTTCTCTATCGTACAAGTAATAATTGAATGTTCTTCCCGACTCAAACAGGTTATTCAACTCATCTTCCGTACTGTATTCACCTCCAAAATCAACAACAGCCTGCAGGTCTTCATCATTGCCATAAAGTTTCGCTTCAGGTGTTCCATACCATGACTGATACGTCACTTCTTTGCCCGAAAATGTCAATGCCTTCACCGTGGTTTTGTCACCATAATATCCTCCAGATACATAGTACGATTTCAAATCGGAACTAGCTCTATCGATATAACCATCCGAAGCAATTCTAGATAGTCTCCCTTGAAAAGCCCATCGATTATTGATCAAACCCGAATTCAGCTCCACTGTATTCTTCCAGGTATTGAATGATCCAAAACTGTTATTAATAGCAGCATAGGCATCTTGATCCGGCATATCGGTTTGAAGGTTCACAGACGCTCCAAACGCTGCTGCTCCATTAGTAGATGTTCCTACTCCACGCTGAATCTGGATATTGTCAACTGAAGAAGTAAAATCGGGCATATTCACCCAAAAAGTACCATGTGACTCAGAATCATTCAGGGGAATACCATTTACGGTTACATTGATACGAGTCGGATCACTTCCTCTAATGCGAATTCCTGTGTAGCCCACTCCATTTCCTGCGTCTGAAGTCACCACCATGGAAGGAGTATACCTCAATACGAAAGGAATGTCCTGACCAAGATTACGCTTTTCAATCTCTTCAGAGGAAATATTCGAATAAGTTGTTGGTGTTTTTTCGTTGGCACGAGTCGCGTAAACAATCACTTCCTCACCTTTGATCACGCTTTCCTTTAATTCAATATCCAATCGGATATCTCCATCTATTGGAAGCTGATCACTGAATGATTCATATCCAACATAGGATACTTTTAGCTGATACGTTCCATCACCAATTTTGGAGATTCGATAATTGCCGTCAACATCTGTTGCTACGGCATAGTTGGTTCCTTCCAGCCATACATTGGCGCCTACCAGAGGCTCACCTTGATTGCTGGTAATTGTTCCGTACAATGAGGATTGCCCCATTGCACATACAGACAGTGTCAACACTGCCAGCATTGTCAAAATTTTCATTTTTTGTTAAGAAATAAATTCAACCATACGGAAAGTGGGGAACTCCCCTACTGGTTTATCATACTCGAACCTCATTTGGTCCTCATCCCTACGCCGGTACTAACCGGATCAGGTCAATGGGTATGATCTCAGCCCGATAGAGCAGTCAATGACTACTCATGTAAGGCACCCCTTTGCTGCAAACTTAGAACAAAACTATTTTTTGAAAAAATCCTCGATCAAATCCTGTGCACACTTTACTCGAAGATCCTCAATACCGGACACAATTCCATACGGCAAATTGTGCTCCTTTAGGTAATTTTCATAGATATCGAAGAAATGCTTTCGCATCTTTGGATGCTCACGCTGAGGATCAGGCCTCCAGATGAGGTCAATATTTCCTAGCAGGTAAAAATCATAGTGACGCTTTTCTAGTTCCTCAAGTATCCATGGATCCGTTTCGCCATATTTATGATCACTCCAAACCTTCATAACTATCAGATTGGTGTCACAAAAGAGATATTCTCCAGCCTCCTCAGCTTTATCATCTTCCCAGGCTACTTGCCCCTGAGCGATAAGCAACAAATCTTCCTTCTCATAGGGTCTATCCATTCTGTCCAGATGAAAACGAGCGTATTCTGGCACCCATTCTGTTTCATAGATACGAGCCAAATGCTGACATACTTCACTTTTACCTGTAGATTCTGGACCTATTACCGCTATTCGCTTAGTCATTCTCTTCGTATGATTTCTTCCACGCAAAGTAACCCCAAATTGCCAAGACAGTAAAGATTAAAAACTGAACAGCAGTAAATGGCAATCCTTTGTACATGTAAAGCGGAACAGAAATTACATCTGTTATAATCCAGGCAATCCAGTTCTCTATTTTCTTTTTAGCCATCAACCACATCCCGACAAGAGCAAATGAAGTAGTCGTAGCATCCCAATTTGGAACATCACTATCAGTAAATGATATGAGCACCCAACGAATTAGTAGAAAAGAACAAGCCAGGAATAGCAAACTCAGGTGGTTTTCACTTCTACTATTCCAGGTAATTGGAAGTTGTTTTGATGTAACATCATCTTTCTTCAACCAATTGTACCAACCATATACACTCATGGCAAAATAGTACAAGTTAATTCCTGTATCGGCATATAGCTTGTATTGGAAAGTGATGTAGACATAAATCAGAACAGAGATGATTCCTGTTGGGTAAACCAAAATATTTTCTTGCTTGGAATACCATACACTCAACAACCCAAAAATCACTGCTGTAGACTCCAACCACGTGGTTTGATAAAATTGCTCTACTAGCTGGGAGAAGAATTCGTTCATGTCGTGAAATTATAAATCACATTTAGTTTTACAATCTTACTTAGACCAGTTAATTTTGCCCGGCAAATAATAACAAATATTATTTGCATGAATCTCGACGACAAATTCTTATTCGAAGCACTTACATACGATGATGTATTGCTTCTCCCCGGTTACTCTGAAGTACTTCCCAGAGATACAGATACCACAAGTTTAATCACAAGAAACATTTCACTTAACATTCCATTTGTGTCTGCTGCAATGGATACTGTTACAGAAGCAAACCTTGCTATTGCAATGGCTTTGGAAGGTGGTCTTGGATTTATTCACAAAAACATGCCTGCAGAGAAACAAGCTGCTCAGGTGCGTAAAGTGAAGAGATCACAAAGTGGAATGATCCTGGATCCGATTACATTGGCACACGATAGCGTGGCTGGTGACGCGGAAAAAATTATGCGTGAGCATAAAATTGGGGGTATTCCGGTAGTAGATGCTAACAAAAAACTTATTGGCATCATCACCAACCGTGATTTACGCTTTCAGAAAAACATGAAGCGCCCAATCAGCGAAATCATGACCAAAGAGAACTTGATTACTGCACAAGTGGAAGTTGGCTTGAAAGAAGCTGAAGAGATTCTGCAAGAATACAAGATTGAAAAACTACCAATCGTAGATAAAGACGGAAAGCTTACAGGTTTAATCACCTATAAGGATATCTTGAAAAATAAGGACCGTCCGAATGCCTGTAAAGACGAGTACGGTAGACTAAGAGTTGGTGCTGCTGTAGGTGTAACACCAGATATGAATGACAGAATTCAAGCATTGATCAATGCAGGAGTAGATGTAGTAAGTATCGATACAGCGCATGGTCACTCTAAAGGAGTTATTGATGCTGCTAAAAATGTAAAGAAGCAGTTCCCAGATCTTGAATTGATCGTAGGAAACATTGCTACCAGAGAAGCAGCTGAAGCATTAGCAGCAGCAGGTGCTGATGCTATCAAAGTAGGTGTAGGTCCAGGGAGTATCTGTACAACAAGAGTTGTGGCAGGTGTGGGTATGCCTCAGCTTTCTGCGGTATACGAAGCGGCTAAAGCCGTAAGAGGCAAAGTGCCTATCATTGCTGATGGTGGTATTCGTTTCTCTGGTGATGTGGTTAAAGCATTGGCTGGTGGAGCAAGTAGCATTATGATCGGATCTTTACTTGCAGGAACTGACGAAGCTCCGGGAGAAATGATCATCTATGAAGGACGTAAATTCAAAACTTATCGTGGAATGGGTTCTGTAGAGGCCATGGAAGATGGTTCTAAAGACAGATACTTCCAGGATGCCGAAGACGATATCAAAAAATTAGTACCAGAAGGAATCGTTGGTCGAGTTCCGTATAAAGGAATGGTTTCTGAAGTACTATATCAATTAGTAGG
>CAXEKM010000494.1:0-2717 GCA_963996645.1 uncultured Marinoscillum sp. | reverse complement strand
TCTTCTTCCAGAGCTTCAACAATTTGATTATTTGTTTAAGTTAAATAGTCAAACACATGATGATTGGGCAAGAGAAGTGAATAATATGTTGAAATCAATCGAAATAATTGACTACTCGTTGGTAGTAGATATCGAGAAAATCAAAATGAAAGACAACTTATTATTCTAAACATAAAGTATTCTTTGGGTAAAAAGACTCAGCAAAAGATATATTTGCTTCCTGAAATTCAGAAATATTAACAATTCACATAAAGCATGAAGGAATCGCTTTTTAAAAAGACCAAGATTGTAGCAACCATTGGCCCTGCCAGTAGAAATAAAGAAACACTTAGAGAGCTTATCAAAGCTGGAGCTAATGTTTTTCGATTAAACTTTTCGCATGGAACTCACGATGATCACAAGCAAACCATTGATATGGTGCGTGAACTTAACGAGGAGTTGGGGTCAAGTGTAGCCCTTCTACAAGATTTACAGGGACCTAAAATCAGAGTAGGAAAAGTTGAAAATGATGGCGTGCCTATTCACCCAGGTCAGCAACTAATTATTACAACTGAAGATATATTAGGTACTAGTGAGAAGGTAAGTACTGTTTATGAAGGTATTGTAAATGATGTAAAACCGGGAGATACTATTTTGATGGATGATGGAAACATCGAGTTGAAAACTATCAAAGTAGAAGGTAACGATGTTTATACTGAGGTTGTTCACGGTGAATTGTTGAAATCACGAAAAGGTATCAACCTTCCTGATTCTAATGTATCTGCTCCTTCGATGACGGAAAAAGATATTGAGGATTTGGAGTTTGCCTTCCAGTTTGACTTGGAGTGGGTTGCACTTTCATTCGTAAGAAAGGCAAGTGATATTCATCAAATCAAAGAAAGAATTGCTAAAGCGGGTGTTAATACAAAGGTGATTGCTAAAGTTGAAAAGCCAGAAGCTATTGCCAACCTGGATGAGATCATTGAAGCGACTGATGGTGTTATGGTAGCTCGAGGTGATCTTGGAGTTGAAGTTCCTTCGGAGAGAGTTCCAATTCTCCAGAAGAGAATGGTTAAGAAATGTAATCGTTTGGGTAAGCCGGTAATCATCGCTACTCAAATGATGGAGAGTATGATCGAAAATCCAAGACCAACAAGAGCGGAAACAAACGATGTTGCGAATGCGGTTTTTGATGGTGCTGATGCGATCATGCTTTCTGCAGAATCTGCATCTGGAAAATTCCCAGTACAAGCGGTACAGCAAATGAGTAAAACGATCCAGGCTGTAGAGGGAGATTCTAGAACGATCTATTCTAAATTCCAGGAAGAAGACTCTGAGTCTTCTACCAGGCTGAATGACTTGTTGATTAGATCTGCATGTAGATTAGCTGATAACGTAGAGGCTAAAGCATTGATAGGGATGACCAAGTCTGGTTACTCGGGATATAGACTGGCTATGCACAGACCTAAGGCTCATATATTCCTTTTTACCAACCAAAAGTATTTACTTAGACAAATGAATCTTGTTTGGGGGGTTACAGGATTTTATTACGACAAGGAGGAAGGAATAGATGCTACTTTAGAGCAAATAGAAAAGAGACTTGTAAATGAAGGATATCTTGAAAAAGGAGATGTCTTTATCAATACAGCAAGTATGCCAGCTCACTGGAAAGGTCATACTAACATGGTAAGAGTAAGTCAAGTAGAGTAATATCACGCTGCTTATAAAATATTAAAGGCTTCCATTGGAAGCCTTTTTTGTTATCTCCTGAATGATTATTTGGTCTTAACACCCATTCTTTCCAAATAGTCTTCGAGTGGTCCAAGCCCAACTGATTGTCTTCTATTATTCACATTTTCTGGGTCTTCCAAATCATACAGTTTGTCTTTGCCTGTGTCTGGATCTGACACTATTTGTGATCCATATTTTTGAGGTTTACCATTTCTCATTAAAATGCGATCATGGAGTAAAGCAAGGTGGCTTCCATTTGATTCGCCTTTTTTAACCGATTCTTCTAATAGTGGAACATATTTTTCCTGAAGTTCAAGAGAGGCGTGTTGAATAACCAACCACAGTGTGATATTAGCTTTGCCTCCAACTTCATTTTTTCCTACCCAGCCATATTCATCAATGATTCGGATTACTTCGACTTCATTCAAGCTATCTTCTCTGGCCATCAATTTCCAGAAGTACTTCATTTCATCTGACTCTTTGCCAAACTTAGTTTCAGCATCTCGCCAAAGTTGTCTTAGCATTTGATCTCTCACATAGATTTGTTCGAGTTGTGTCTTTAACGGTTTATTGAAGTCCTTTTCATATTCATCCAAATTAGCTTGTGCTATTTTGATAATTTCAGACCATTCAGGCTCTGCATGAAGGTTGGTTAAATCCGAATCGCTTTTAAGGTGTGAAACATTTGTCCAGCCTGCGTTAACGGCCTTGGTCAGGTAATCAAGTGCCTTTTTATCTTGACCAGCGAGCGCAAAGGAACATGCCGCATTGTAATACTGTGATGATGAACCTTCTTCTATAGTAAATGCTTGCTCGTAGGAGTTACCTGAGGCTAAATAGTCCTCCGATTGATATTGGTGGTTAGCATTGGTTATAAGTTCGTCGAAGGACTGTGCAAAATTTAATAAGCAAAGAAATAGAAGGGATGTTAATAGTAGATATTTCATATTTAAACTAATGATTTAGTTCAAATATATTGGAATGAGATTGTAGGGTCAAATTTATTA
>CAXEKM010000493.1:0-4638 GCA_963996645.1 uncultured Marinoscillum sp. | reverse complement strand
TGCAAACATCTAAAACGCTCCCTGGTTTATCAGTCGGGTATTTTAATCAATCACTAATAGGGCAACAAACTACAACTGGTGATATTGCAGGCTCTTCTAATCGATTTTCCGGAGTACAGGCTGGCATTTCAATACCGTTATTTTACGGTTCCTATAAGGCCAATATAAAATCAGCCAGGCTCAAAGAGCTGATGGCCGAAACCAATGCTAATTACTACACTTCCGTCCTTCAGGGGCAGTACGAACAGCAGCTACAGGAAGTGTTCAAATACGGGGGGAGCTTGAGCTACTATAAGGACAAAGCAATTCCACAAGCAAATCTCATCATTGGCAATGCTCAAAAGAGTTTCGAGAATGGAGCCATAGATTATGTGGAATATTTTCAAAATCTAAATCAGGGGCTGGAACTGAAATTCAATTATCTCAATACATTAAACGGGTACAACCAGGCCATTATCAATCTGGAATACCTGATTGGTCAATAATATAAAAAACTGAATAATATGAACTCTTACATAAAAAATTACACTACTCCATTGTTAAAGACTTGGAGTATTGGCAGCTTGTTCGTTGCAGCAAGTTTATTGATTGTATCGTGTGGAAACTCGGTGAATAAAGAAGAAGGGGAAGAACTAGAAGAAGAACATGTTGAAGAAGTACACTTTTCTACCCAGCAATTTCAATCGCTAAGAATGAAGGTAGATACTTTACCACTTCGCAACATCTCCTCCTATGTGGATGCAAACGGACAATTGGAAGTACCCCCACAAAATGAAGCAGCGGTTACAGCCGTCATAGGTGCGAACATTATCAGCATTAAAGTAATTGAAGGCGATAAAATAAAGAAAGGACAGGTACTGGCATACCTCAACCATCCTGACCTGATTAAACTACAAACCGATTACATCAATAGCTGGAACCAACTTCAATACATTGATAAAGAATACCAGCGTCAAAAGAAGCTCTATGATGAAAAAGTAGGGTCAGGAAAAGAATTTCAGAAAACACAGGCGGATTACCAGTCAATGAAAGGAACGGTAGTAGGTTATGAAGCACAGTTAAGACTATTGGGATTGAGCCTTATGAAAATACAGCAAGGTGAAATCTACGATCAAGTACCAGTATCCACTCCTATTTCAGGATACGTACGACATGTAAATGTAAAAACAGGCCAATATGTACAGCCACAAACCGAGATGTTTGAAATCGTCAATATAGATCACATCCATACCGATTTAATGGTGTTTGAAAAAGACATGCACAAGGTAAAAGAAGGCCAGAAAGTTAAGTTTTCTATTGAATCCTTGCCGGAAAAGAACTGGAAGCAACCATTTATTCAGTAGGTAAAGCATTCGAGCAAGACCCTAAGGCCATTCACCTTCATGCAGAAATTCATAATAAGGAAGGATTGCTTATTCCCGGTATGTATGTGCGGGGACGTATCATAATTGATGACGTTCGTTGTTATGCTCTGCCTGAAGCTGCTGTAATTAGAGATGGTGATAAATATTTCATTTTCACGGCTGAGAAGAAAGATGAAGATGGTGAAGTTGAGTGGGAATTTGTACCGGAGGAAATTATTGTTGGAGCAATGGATAACGGTTGGATAGAAGTTAAACTTCTCCAACCATTAGAAGAAGGTACAACTGTCGCTTGGAACAATGCATATTACTTATTAGCAGAAATGAAAAAGGGTGAGCTGGGAGATGATGATTAAAGATAGAAGTATGAAAAAAACAATATTCAAAATATCGAGAATGGACTGCTCCTCTGAGGAACAGTTAATTCGTATGAAATTGGAGTCGTTTTCCAATATAAAACACCTTGAATTTGACATACCTTCCCGTCAACTTGGAATTTACCACATTGGTGACATAGATCAAATTCATCAGGCTATCAGCGAGTTGAACCTAAACGATAAATTGGAAAACACAGAAGACGCTGATATGCCTTCAGTTGTTGACGAATCGCATCAAAGGAAAATACTATGGTGGGTATTGGGCATCAATTTCGGCTTCTTTGTAGTAGAAATGACTACCGGATGGATATCCCGCTCTATGGGTCTGGTGGCTGACTCGCTGGATATGCTGGCAGATTCCATCGTCTACGGCCTGAGCTTATTTGCTGTCGGTGCAGCTATTTCTCGTAAGAAGAAAGTAGCCAAAATCAGTGGCTATTTTCAGATGGGATTGGCTCTGTTAGGTTTTTCAGAAGTTTTGCGCAGGTTTTTCAGCGAAAGCGAAACACCGCTGTTTCAATGGATGATTATCATATCAGCATTAGCCCTTATTGGTAATCTGGTTTCACTCTGGCTGATCAATAAAGCTAAAAGCGAAGAAGCTCACATGCAAGCCAGCGCCATATTCACTTCCAATGACATTATCGTAAATGGTGGAGTGATGCTGGCGGGTATGCTGGTTTACTGGCTGGATAGTAAATGGCCGGATCTGGCCATCGGGGGAATTGTCTTTGCCTTAGTAATGAGGGGTGCGATCAGAATACTAAAACTTGCAAAATAATTATGGGACATAATCACAATCATTCACATAATCATTCAGAGGGCAATGTAAAAGTAGCCTTCTTTCTCAACCTTGCCTTTACAATCATTGAGATCATTGGTGGTCTCTATACCAATAGTTTGGCTATCCTGTCGGATGCACTGCATGATTTAGGAGATAGCCTCAGTTTAGGACTTTCGTGGTACTTTCAGAAGCTATCCAAGAAAGGTAGAACCAAGACATTCTCTTACGGGTACAAACGATTCTCATTGCTTGGTGCGATAATCAATTCGATTGTGTTAGTGGCAGGGTCAATATTCATCCTGACAAAAGCGATTCCTGAACTCTTTAATCCTGGGGAAACAAATGTTGAAGGCATGCTCTATCTATCGATTTTGGGAATAGTAGTAAATGGTGCAGCTGTTTTCAAACTCCGAAAAGGAGAATCTCTGAATGAAAAAGTAGTTTCACTACATCTTTTAGAAGATGTCTTGGGATGGGTGGCCGTTCTTATAGGTAGTGTCATTATGATGTATACAGATGCACCATTTATAGATCCGTTACTCTCAGTACTAATCTCGCTTTTTGTTTTGTACAATGTTTACAAAAACCTCAAAAAGAGCCTTTTAGTAATTCTTCAGGGCATTCCCGAGGAAATTTCCATTGACGACATTCGGCAAAAGCTCAAGAACATATCAAAAGTTACTGACATCCATGACTGCCACGCATGGTCGATGGACGGCCAGTACAACATTCTTACACTTCACCTTCGACTAGATAAAGACTACAAACTTTCAGAACAAGCTAAGCTCAAAGAGCAAGTAAGAACACAATTAAAAGATGAATCGATTAATCACATTACCATAGAGTTTGAAGCACAGGGTGAAAACTGTGAGTTGGAGGATTGTTAGAGCTCTATTTTAGCATTCACTTAAATACTGAATCTTTTTTATTACCTTAGTATTTTAGTATTTACTTAAATATTAAAGTATGAGTAATACTTGTATCAGAGTATTGGCAGATCCGGTTCAGATCAAAGAATGTAAGGAAGCGATCCAGTCATTGGAAGAACCGCTAGCGGATGTAACTAAAGTCTTTAACCTGGCAAGAAATGCTGCAAGATTAAAAATTCTCTATCTGTTATCCCGTGAAGGTGAAATGTGTCCATGTGACTTCAGTGACATTCTGGAAATATCTGTTGGAGGAGTTTCACAGCACCTTAGAAAGTTGAAAGATGGTGGTATAGTCAGGGATAAGAAAGTAGGACAAACCATTTTCTATTCATTGGTGAAGGAAAATATGGAAATGATCAAACCCATACTTGACTCACTTTCTAATCAGAAAGAACCTGTATCATGAGTACCACGAACATATCATCGAAAAGTGCAGGTGCAGGATTATTTGCCGCAATCATAGCTTCTTTATGTTGCATCACTCCTGTGTTCTCATTATTAGCAGGAATTGGAGGTATTGCTGCCACCTTCTCCTGGATGGAGCCATTTAGACCTTACCTGATTGCACTGACCATATGTATTTCAGGTTTTGCCTGGTATCAGAAACTAAAACCGCGATCTGCAGAGGAAATAGCATGCGCATGCGAAGATGATGGAAAGCCGTCTTTTTGGCAGTCAAAAAGATTCTTAGGAGTAGTTACAGTGCTTGCAGCCATCATGCTCACTTTCCCAAGCTACTCGCACATGTTCTATTCCAATGGTGCAGGCCCAAATACATCGGTTATCGTAGCTCAAGACACAACGAAAACAACCAAGATCGTACTTGAGGTAAAAGGAATGACTTGTGCTGGTTGTGAAAATCATATCGAACATGAAGTTGGATTACTCGAAGGAGTCAAATCAGTGGATGCCATCTACTCAGATGGTTCAGCCACGGTTGAATATTTGCCTTCCGAGCTTGAAGAAAGAATAATTATTGAAGCGATTAACAAAACTGGCTATACTGTAATAGAGAAGCCAAAAAATCAATAGCATGGAGAAACCAGTAGTTTTAGAATCAACGATCACCTGTCCAAATTGCGGACATCAGAAGGAAGAAACCATGCCCACAGATGCATGTCAGTACTTTTATGAGTGTGAAAGCTGCCACCAAGTACTGAAACCAAAGCAAGGTGATTGCTGTGTGT
>CAXEKM010000492.1:0-4540 GCA_963996645.1 uncultured Marinoscillum sp. | reverse complement strand
CATATTTCCTTACCATTCCTTTTCCGACCTTGATACGATTTCTGAGATCGTCAAAAGCATCTCCAGGTAGTCCTTCCTGAAAGGTGATCACAAGGTTTTCAACAATTAGAATACTCAAGTGCTCTTTGACAATCAGATCTTCGTCTTCATTGAAGCTTAGCATTTTCGTGGTGAAGAACATATGATCATCAAATCGCTCAAATTTTGGTAGCTGCTCAATATTCATGATGTCTTCCACAATCAGGTGATGGATATCAAATAGATCAGAAATTTCATCGATAGATACTTTTTCAGTGTCTTCAATATCGAGCCAGTTGATCTTGGACTTATCAACCAGTTTGAAAGCTTCTGAAGGAGTTAGTTCTTCAGCAACCAGATAATCTGTCGAGCTATATTGAGTGAGTGTGAACATGGTATTTATTTACCTATACATAACGAGCAGGCAAATGTAAACCCTATTATTATCTGATATTGAATTTAATCAAGGTTAAGAATCGTGGCGAATTTATCATAAAAAATATTGGACACTTTATTTTTAATTACAAACAACGTAATATAAATTAGAATACAAATAACTGATTGGCCATGAAGCGTTTAATCTTTTTAGCAAGTACATTAGTAATCTGTTATTCTGCTCTAGGAGCAGGAACAATAAACGGAAATTTTGAGCCTTGCCCTGAGCAGGCAATTACTTATACCGTAACAGGAATTAGCGGTGCAAGTAGTTATGATTGGGATGTATTGAATGGAAGCATTCAAGATAACAATGATGATGAATCGTCGGTCACTGTAACATGGGAAGATACCTGGAGTGGTCAGATAGAAGTAAGAGTTTGGGATTCAAACAATAATCTTTTAACTACGCAGCCACTTAAAAAAGAGATATTGATTAAATCTCTTGATTTAATTACTCCTGGAAGTATTTCAGGTAAGTCTTCTGTTGCCATTGGTGTACATACGGAGACATATTCTGTTGGGATGATTCAATATGGATTATTAAATGAAGAGGTGTCTTCCTATGAATGGTCTATTCCTACTGGTTGGTCGTTTTCTGGTGCATCATCAAATCGATCTATCAATTTAGTTACCAATGATTGTTCTGGGGGTGATATTAAAGTTCGTGGAATTAGTGCTTGTGGGAGTAAGAAAACACCCTGGAGTTCAATAAAAACTGTGAACAGAACAATATCTCAACCTGGATCAATACAAGGAGTACCCACTTATGTTACTTGTAATAATACAACTGCAATTACTGTAAGTGTTGCAGCAGTTTCAGGGGCTACTTCATATGTTTGGACATATCCATCTGGCTGGTCTGTAATTGGATCTAGTACTGGAAGAACATTAAAATTAATTCCTAATGGCACCAATGCTGGTACCATTACAGTAAAAGCTAAAGGTTGTGGTTTAACATCTACTGCCAGAAGTTCGGGAACCATTCCATTTCAATCATATGATCCTGCCAATTATCCTGTGGTATCAGGTGTAGATCTATTATGCAATTCTTCTAGTACAACTTTTACTTTGCAAAATGCAGGAGGAGCTCAAGTGAGTTGGCTTTTAACACCTTCAAACGTATTTAGCGGAATAAAATCTGGAACTGGTACCACGGCAACGGTAACCGCAGCATCTACAGGAGGTGCCAGTGCGGGTATTATTTATACAATTAATAATGGCTGTTCAACTATAACAGTAGATAAATTCTTTGATGTTGGTATTCCATTGATTCCCCAAATTTTACCGGCCAATACACAAACTATGGCTCCAAACACAACGAAGAGATTTGCTGTGCCTGACATTGCTCCTCAGATAGAATGGACTTCAACTGGCAAACCTTGGTTATATGATATGGAGATAAGCGGTAATGATTATGCTGATATTTATTGTGACTTTACGCCTTTAGCGACTGGGACTTTTACCATAAAAGCCAGAGCTAATTACGGATGTGGGTGGAGTGGATACTCTCAAGTGACTGTCATTAGTCAGCAGATGGTACCAGATTTGACAATTAGTGGTTTATCCTCTTCATCTAGCGGTAATTCCGTGACGTTGAATTTGAACGTTAAGAATCAAGGAACAAGTTCGTCATCTGCAACAACTGTTGGGTATTATCGATCTGCAAATAGGGTTTATGATCCAGGATTAGATACATATTTAGGTTCATCATCTGTAAATGGGCTAGGAGCAGGACTAAGTCAAGCTATTTCTAAAACAGTAAACATGTCTGGAGTTGGCAACTATATTGTGATTCAAGTAGATCCGAATAATTCTGTTAGCGAAATAGATGAAACTAATAATACTGCAAGCGTGATTGCAGCTATTCAGGACTTCCTTGCGAATACTAAAAGTGTAAATGCATTTCCTGTTCCATTTACTAACAGTTTAAAAGTTGAAATAGCTAATGAAACACGATCCATTATTAAACTTGTGAATGTTGCGACTGGAGAAACAATAATTGAACAGGAAGGATTTAATTCAATGGAAGACATTAAAACAGATCAACTACCTAAAGGAATCTATCTCTTAATAGTTGAGACAAATGGCAACAAAACTTCCAGGATGATATTTAAATAACTTAATTGTTGTGGCACCACTATTTAAAGGTGCCACAACTTATTTTTTAAATCAATCGTTCTTTAAGTATGTCTCAAAACAAGAAATCTAAGGAACAAGAGAAAATCCTTGAAGAATACAAGAAGAAATTCGAGGAGGCTCAAAAAGACAAAAACCAAGAAGAAAAACCTGAAATTCCACGTGACGCTTTTCGGAAGAATCTTGGTTGTGGTGGTTAAATAAAGAATCCACTATTTTTAGGGAATGAGTGGATACAAGAAGTTTGGCTATGACCTTTTGCCAGTAACAGCTGGGGTTTTACTGGCACTATTTATCAGCAATACTCAGCAAAGCTGGAAACAGAAAAAGTTTACTGATCAAGTGATGCAAACGATCGTAGAGGAGAACAAGGCCAACATTGCTCAGATTGACAGTCTCCTTCAAAAGCAATATCGTACACTCGATACCCTGGCTTATTACACGGATAGTACCAATATCACCATAGTAGATGTAATCAGAAAGGTAAATGGTTTGTCTACACCGGATATCATTAACAATGGAGCCGATTTTCTCTTAAAAGGCAATCAAACGGTCATTGACGTGGATTTGTTAATGAAGCTTGCCAAGATCAATGAAGCCATTGAAAACTATGACATGGCCTTGAATCAGGTGACTTCTGGACTATACAATGACGTATACAGTGCAGAGCCAAATGACAAAAGGAAGCTTCAATTGCTACTAAGCGATATCATGAACTATGAGCGAACGATCAAAGTGCTCAGTGAGGATTTCAACGAAGGTTTCAAGGATAAGAATTAGACAGTATCTATTCTATTTAGAATTGTTTCTTTTTGGCTTACGTTTAAAATTCCGATTTTTATTGTTCTTTCTTCTGTTGAAATTCGATTTTTTCTGAGCAGCAGGTTTACCGACATCCCCTGGCTTGTCTGAAGGTTCGAAACCTTCGATCACCTGCAATGGCAGCTCTTGTCCAATGAGTTTTTCGATGTTTTTCAAATACTCTATTTCATCAACACTCACCAGTGAAATGGCTTCACCTTTGGCTCCCGCTCTTCCCGTACGCCCAATTCTATGCACATAATCTTCTGCAACGTTGGGTAGTTCATAATTGATCACATGTGGAAGTAATGGAATATCCAGGCCTCTGGCTGCTATGTCCGTTGCTACCAGTACGCGAATCGTTTTATTGTGCAGGCCTGACAATGCTTTGACCCGTGCAGACTGTGTTTTATTGCCATGAATAGCCAGAGCTGACACGTCACATTTGTTCATCTTTTCAGTGAGTCGATTGGCTGCATGTTTGGTTCTGGTAAACACCAGTACTTGCTGCCATTTACCACCAGCAATCAGGTCGATGATGGCATCCGATTTATGCTTTTTATCAACTCTATAGGCCGTTTGATTGATTTTATCAACGGTAGAGTTTTCGGGTGTGGCCTCTACAGAAACTGGATTTCGTAAGAACTCCTTCGTTAGTTTTTTGATCTCGTCAGAAAATGTTGCTGAGAACAATAACGTCTGCCTTTTCGCAGGAAGCAAGCTCATGATTTTTCTGATATCTCTTACAAAGCCCATATCCAGCATTCGATCAGCCTCATCCAGAACCAGGATCTCTACGTTGGCCAAAGACAAAAGACGTTGATTGTGTAGGTCTAGTAATCGTCCAGGTGTCGCCACTAACAGATCTACACCATTTCGGATAGCTCTGACTTGTGGGTTTTGATTGACTCCCCCAAAGATCACTGTGGATTTTAAATGAAGGTTGGCTCCATAAGTTTCCACATTGCTACTCACTTGGGCAGCTAATTCTCTTGTAGGCGTCAGAATCAATGCACGAATGCCCCTTTTTTTGCTAGCCTGATTATTGGATAACAATTGAAGTATCGGAAGGGTAAAGCCTGCGGTTTTTCCGCTGCCTGTTTGAGAAGAAGCAAGCAAATCTCTTCCAGCTAAAATCTGGGGAATT